>JAZSHB010000115.1:0-4436 GCA_045533015.1 Faecousia sp. | reverse complement strand
ATGACAACAGGGACGAAGCAGCCCGATCAATCGGAATTTGACTGCCGCAGGAGCGATACCGGGCGGCGCAGGGCAAAAACGACACCCTGCGCAGTTCGTGCGCATTGCCTGTCGGGGCTACCCGCTAAATGGGAATTTGACTGCCGCAGGAGCGATACCGGGCGGCGCAGGGCAAAAACGACACCCTGCGCAGTTCGTGCGCATTGCCTGTCGGGGCTACCCGACAAATTGGATTTTGAAGAGGTGAGGCTATGGAGCTGGATGTGTTAGTGGAAAAGGTTTTAAGTAATATATTCGTACAGCTGGAGGCATCGGGGCGGCATGTGCATATTACAAAGGAGCAGGCGCAGACCCTGTTCGGTCATGGGCTGACACCCAAGCGTCCCCTGTCCCAGCCGGGGCAGTATCTTGCCAATGAGCGTGTTACGGTGCTGGGTCCCAAGGGGGAATTTAAGAATGTGGCGGTGCTGGGTCCGGAACGGGGGCAGGCACAGGTGGAGATATCCCTGACAGATGGAAAAAGTCTGGGAATCACGCCGCCGGTGAAGCCCTCAGGAGACATAGAGGGCAGTCCCGGGGCGGTCTTGGAGGGACCCTGCGGCAGGGTGGTTCTGGACCGGGGCGTGATCGCTGCCCAGCGGCATATCCACATGACCCCGGAGGACGCCGCCCGGTTTGGGGTGAAGGACAAGCAGATCGTTAAGCTGCAGACCTTTACCGACCGCCCGTTGGTGTTTGCGGATACGCTGGTGCGGGTCAGTCCGGATTTTGCAACCTTTGTGCATCTGGATTACGATGAGGCAAATGCTTGCGGCTGTACAGCCGGTGATCTGGGGAGGATATTGCCATGAAAGCGCTGCTCATAGGCACTGCGCCGGCGCACAGCCTGGGGTATCACTATGTGACCCAATCGCCTTATGACGCAGTGGTCATTGGCTCACTGACCCTGGGGCAGCTGCTGTGCTTTTCCGACGAAACGGTATTGACAGCCTTGGCAGAGGGAAAAAGTGTGGTGCTCTATGCACCGGGACTTCCGGAAGCACCGGGCTGCCGCGCCCTGGCGGCTGCGTTGGCAGCTAAGCGCCGGGAGCTGAAAAGCTGGGGCATCGTCTTTACTGACGGCGGTCAGCGCAGGGTCATTACCGCAGGGCAGGCGCGGCTGATGCTGCAGACTGGGGAGCGTCCCGGTCCGGGGGCGGTGCTGACCCCCCTGGCAAAGGAAATTATGGGGAGTGAGGGGAGCGCTGCCGGTGGCAGATAAAGCGACCCGAACGAGTGGCCGCGGTCGGCGGACGCAAGCTCATTTCATTGAGCGAAGCGGCTGCCGGGCACCGCAACAGGGCGCAATCTAATTATCTGGGAGGAAGTTATGAAGATCGGGACTGTAACAGGCTCTGTCTGGGCGACGCGGAAGGCCCAATGCCTTGCAGGGCAGACCTTTTTGGTAGTCAGCACGCTCCAGGGGAGTCTGGTGGCGGTGGATTATGTGGGCGCGGGAACAGGAGATAAGGTGTTATTGGTCACAGGCTCTGCTGCGGCAAAGTATTCCATGGAAGCACCGGTGGATGCGGCGATCGTTGCCATTATCGACCCGGAGAAGTAAATTCCGGCTTATCGGGCAGTCTGACGATAAATCGGGGTTTTAGGAGGTAGGATATGTCTTCTTATGAGATATTGATCTGGATCATGGCAGCCTTTGCGGCGCTGGGTGCCATCGACAGGATTCTGGGAAACCGGCTTGGGCTGGGAAAAGAATTTGAAAACGGCATACTGGCTATGGGCTCCCTGGCACTTGCTATGGTGGGTATCATTGCCATAGCACCGGTCCTGGCAAAGCTTTTGCGCCCGGTGGTGGTGCCGGTGTACCAGCTTCTGGGGGCAGATCCTGCCATGTTTGCAGGAACGATCCTCGCCTGTGATATGGGCGGCGGCGCTTTGGCGCGGGAGCTGACTGCCGATCCGGAGGCGGCGCTTCTGGGCGGCGTGCTGTGCGGCAGTATGCTGGGGGCGACGGTGGTGTTTACCATCCCGGTGGCGATGGGAATCCTTTCGGAAGAAGACCGTCCGTACCTTGCAAAGGGGATTCTTGCCGGTGTTGTGACCATTCCTGTAGGCTTACTGGTGGGCGGCTTGATAGCAGGATTTCCTCTGGGGAAGATCCTGCGCAACTTAGTTCCCATTGTTCTGATCGCAGCGGTCATTGCCCTGGGTCTGTGGAAGGCAGAAAAGGCAATGATCCGGGGCTTCGGCTGGTTCGGCAAGGGCGTGATCGCGGTCATTACCCTGGGGTTGGCAGCTGCGATTGTGGAGGCGCTGACGGGCTTTGCCGTCATTCCGGGCATGGCAGGCGTGGAGGAGGGCTTTTTGACCGTTGGATCGATTGCCATCGTTTTGGCAGGTGCGTTTCCGTTGGTGTTCGTGCTGACGAAGCTGCTGAAAAAGCCCCTTATGAAGGCAGGCAGGTTTCTTGGGATCAACGACACAGCGGCAGCAGGGCTTGTGGCGACTTTGGCAAATTCCATCGCCACCTTTGGACTGGTGAAGGAAATGGACAGCCGGGGAAAGGTGGTCAATATCGCTTTTGCGGTCTCCGCGGCGTTTGTGTTCGGCGACCATCTGGGCTTTACAGCCGGGTTTGCCCCGGAAATGCTTCCGGCGGTGATTCTGGGTAAGCTGGCAGGCGGCATCAGTGCTGTGGCTGTGGCACTGTGGCTGACAAGAAAGAAGACCGGCTGAGGGAATTTGACGATATAGGAGTGGATGAGTTGAATAAACAGGAATTGGCTGCTATAGTGGAGGCGCTTCTGGTAAATATGGGGCAGGAGCCTGCGGTCAAGGGCAGCGGCTATAAGCCCGACCGGTCCGGACCGGAGGCAAAGGATATGCATTACACAGACGGGGATTTTGTGGAGGATGTGACCACCCTGGATCTGCGCAAGCTGTATCTGGTGGAGGATGCTGCTGACGCTGCGGGATTCCGGCGGCTGAAGGAACGGACGCCGGCACGGCTTGGCGCCGGACGCGCCGGTCCCCGGTACAAAACTTTGACCATGCTTCGGTTCCGGGCAGATCATGCCGCGGCGCAGGATGCGGTGTTTTCCCAGGTGCCGGAGGATTTCGCCCAGAAGCATGGGCTTATCAGTCTTCAGACCCGGTGCCACGACAAGGACGAATACCTGTCCCGCCCGGATCTGGGGCGGTGTTTCGATGAAGAAAATCAGCAAAAGCTCCGGGCTGCCATCCCTGCAGCACCCAGGGTGCAGATCGTGGTGGGCGATGGCTTGAGTTCTGCTGCGGTCATGGCAAATGCCATGGACTGTATGGCTGCGATCCGGGACGGTCTGAAGCTGCAGGGCATCGAGACCGGCAAGGGCGTATTTGTCCGCTACTGCCGGGTGGGTGCCGGTGATGCGGTGGGAGATGTGACCGGCTGCGAGGTGGTATGCGTGCTGGTGGGCGAGCGTCCCGGTCTGGTGACGGATAAGAGCATGTCTGCCTATATCACCTATAAGCCCCATACCGGGGTATCCGAATCCAGCCGGACGGTGGTTTCCAATATCCACGCCCAAGGCACGCCGGCGGTGGAGGCAGGGGCGTTTGTGGCAGAGCTGATCGGCAAGATCCTGGAGCGCAAGGTTTCCGGTGTGGAGCTGCAAAAATGATAAAGGTAAAGGTTTTGGCGGTGCGGCAGCTTGCCAATGCTGCCCCCTCCCTGTGCAGGGCGCTGGGCGCGCCGGAGGGCTATCCTGCTTTGGCGATGCTCACTACAGACTGTGACGATGCCACCTATATCGCCCTGGACGAGGCGACCAAGGCAGCACAGGTACAGGTGTGCTATGGGCGCAGCTTTTATGCGGGAGCAGCCAATGCGTCCACCCCTTATGCCGGGGAGGTCATCGGCATTTTGGCAGGGGGGACCCCGGGGGCTGTGAAAAGCGGCATGGAGGCGGCGCTGCACGCATTGGAGCATATCGGCTTTGAGGAGGTACACGGCGTGCCGTACCTTGCCTATACTGTCAGCCGCAGCGGATCGTTTTTAGCAAAGGAGGCGGCAGTGCCGGAGGGAACACCTTTGGCGTACCTGATCGCACCGCCCCTGGAGAGCATGTATGCGATGGACGCGGCGCTGAAAGCGGCGGATGTAAAGTTATGTAAACTATACGGACCGCCCAGCGAGACCAACTTCGGCGGCGGTCTGCTCAGCGGCACCCGGGCTGCCTGTGAAGCCGCCTGCGCTGCTTTTGCGGCAGCTGTGGCACAGGTGGCTCAAACGCCCAGGCAGATGTAACCTCCTGTTGATCGGGCAGTTTCGTCCCTGTTGTCATTGCGAACCAGTGACCGATGTCACTGGTGTGGCAATCTCAAAAATCGAGTTTTACCAGTAGATTCCCACGCCAGTGTGCGCACTGGCTCGGAATGACAATTGGTTGATGCTT
>JAZSHB010000030.1:0-18711 GCA_045533015.1 Faecousia sp. | reverse complement strand
CGTCTGTTCCTTGCACAGCTGAAGCCCACCCAGGAGGTCAAGCGGCAGAAGGTGGCAAAGGAGCTCTCCACCTCCGGCACTTCGGACAAGACCGTCAAGCAGCAGCCTGTTCGCAAGGAAGCCAAGGTAGGACCCAACGATCCGTGTCCCTGCGGCAGCGGCAAGAAGTATAAGAAATGCTGTATGCAGAAGGACAAAGCTTCCGATATGTGAGCGCCTTGTCCAAAAACCAACAGCTAACCGTAAATCATGACAACGGACAATTGCGCATTGTCAATTGTCCATTTCAAGACCAGAATTTCTATGATAAAAACAAACCATATTGGCACGCTAGAGTACCTGACCGCCGACAGCATCTCCGCGCCCCATGGGTTTACCACCCGGTTGGGCGGCGTCAGCCCTGCCCCCTATGACAGTCTGAATTTTGGGATGCATCGGGGCGACGATCCCGGCAACATAGCAGAAAACCGCCGCCGGCTGGCAAAGGCTATTGGCTTTGACACCCAAAAGCTGGTGCTGGCACATCAGACCCATTCAGACATCGTCCGGGCAGTGACATCCGCGGATGCTGCCGGCTTTGATCATCATCTGTACCCGGAAAGTGACGGACTCATCACCAACGAGCCAGGGGTAGCGCTGTGGGTCTTTACTGCTGACTGCACGCCCATCCTGCTCCATGACCCTGTCACCGGTGCTGTAGGTGCGGTCCATGCCGGCTGGCGGGGAACTGCCGCAGGCATCGCTGCCAAGGCTGTGCGAGCTATGTGTACAGCCTACGGCTGCCGCCCCTCTGATATCCGGGCTGCCATCGGTCCGAATATCGGTCCGTGCTGTTTTGAAACAGACGCGGATGTGCCCCAGGCAATGCTGGCTGCCTTTGGCGAGGCTGCCAAGGTCCACATCCGGCATGCCGGCGAGAAATATTATGTTAACTTGAAGGAATTAAACGCACTGCACCTGTATAACGCAGGTGTCACCGCTGTGGACATTTCTGCTGCCTGTACCGCCTGTGAACCGCACCGGTTTTGGTCTCACAGAGTAACCAGAGGCATCCGTGGCTCTCAGGGTGCAGTCATCGTTTGTAAGGAGGTAAGCCCATGAAGCGCATACTTGCGATCCTACTGTGTACTGCTTTTGTTCTGGGCTTACTGGGTGGCTGCGGTGGCAGCGGCGACGCCTATGTCCCCACCGGCGACGGACTGACCTGGGACGAAGACCACCTTGCCAACACCGACTCTACCGAAGAGCCCTCTGAGCAGGAGCTGACGCTGACCTACTATCCGGAACGGTCCATGAACCCCTTTATCTGCACGGATTTCACAAACCGGGCGCTGTTCAGTCTGATCTACCAAAGCCTCTTTATCACTGACCGCAGCTATAATGTAGAGCCTGTGCTTTGCAGCAGCTACCGGGTGTCTGAGGATATGAAGAGCTATACCTTTTATATAGAAGCGGCTACCTTTTCTGATGGCAATCTGCTGACAGCTGCAGATGTGGCGGCGAGCCTGCAGGCAGCAAAGGAAAGCGACTACTACAGCGGCCGTTTTCTCCATGTTTCTCAGATCGCCCTGTCCGACGACGGCGGCGTGACTGTGACTATGGATACCGCCGTTGAGGACCTGCCGCTGCTTCTGGATATTCCCATCATCCGGCAGGACCAGCTGGCCCTGGATCAGCCCCTGGGGACCGGTCCGTATATTCTCGAGCGCACCGGGGACACCTCCCTGCTGCGGCGGCGCACCGACTGGTGGTGCCGGGCGGACATGACGGTCACTGCTGCGGCGATCACCCTGACCCACGCCCAGTCTATCGCAGGCATCCGGGATGAATTCGAATTTGCAGATCTGAGCCTTGTATGCGCAGATCCCGGCTCAGACCGCTATGCCGATTACCGCTGCGACTACGA
The DNA here is from genome assembly GCA_045533015.1 of Faecousia sp. Classification (GTDB taxonomy): domain Bacteria; phylum Bacillota; class Clostridia; order Oscillospirales; family Oscillospiraceae; genus Faecousia. The sequence goes on along the minus strand of JAZSHB010000030.1, from coordinate 16,805 downwards.
GCTCTGGGACTGCGAGAACAACATTTTCCTGTACCTGGGGGTCAATATGGACAGTGCTGTTCTCTCCAATGCCGCTGTCCGCGCCGAACTGACCCACGCCATTGACAGAGACTCCCTTGTGGAGGATTTTTACCGGGGCTTCGCCCGCAGCGCCACGCTGCCTGCCTCCCCCCTGTCTCCCTGCTACAATCCCACCCTCGCTGCCAGATACACCTACGACGGCGGTGCAAGTCTGACCCAGGCGGTCACAGATGCTTCTGCCACCGGGGCGACGGTGATACTGCTGGTTAACAGTGACGACACCCTTCGGGTGCGTGTCGCCCGTGCCATCGGTGATGCCCTTACCCAATGCGGGCTTGCCGTCCAGATGAGCGAGCTGGGAGGCAAGGACTATCTGTATGCCCTGCAGACCCGTGCCTACGATCTGTATCTGGGGCAGACCAAGCTGTCGCCCAACATGGACCTGACCGCTTTCTTCTCTGCCAAGGGCGCTCTGAGCTACGGCAAGCTGAGCGATGTTTCCCTTTACACCCTGTGTATGGAAGCGCTTGCCAACCACGGTAACTACTACACCCTGCACCAAAGCATTATGGAGGACGGGCGGCTTTGTCCCATCCTGCTGCGCAGCTATGCCATTTACGCCACCCGTGGACTTTTGACAGAGCTGACTCCTTCACGGGACAGCGTCTTCTACTACTCCTTGGGAAGGTCTATGGAAAAGGCACTTTTGAAATGATCGCCCCCGACAATATTATCGTGCTTGCAATGTTATGTTAATTCTGCTATAATAAATGCATCCTCTATAAGCAAGAAAGGATGACTGTAAATGAAGCGCATTTTGATCTTTCTTTTGGCTGTGACCCTGGTGCTGTGCGGCTGCGGTAATTCCGACGATGCCCAAAACACCACCGAAGCCACTACCGAAGCCACCACCGAGGCAACCACCGAAGCTACTACCGAAGCCACCGATCCTCCGGTCCTTTACCGTCATCCTCTCACCGGCGAAGCGCTGGATGCGCCCTTTACCGGTCGTGCCGTTGCCGTATCCATTGGCAACACCACATCCGCCCTGCCCCAGCATGGCATTTCCGACGCTGACATGTTCTTCGAGATCGAGGCAGAGGGTGGCATCACCCGGTTCCTCCCCATCTTTACAGACCTGGAGAATTTGGCTTCCGTTGGTCCGGTTCGCAGTGCCCGCACATTCTTTAACAGCGTGGCTGCCAGCTTCGATGCACCTCTGGCGCACTGCGGTGGCAGTGTCCGTGGCATTCAAGGCTACCACGATCTGACCGGCAGCAAGATCCCCGACTGGGCACACATTGACCAGTTCCATAACAGCAGCTTCTTCTACCGGGATCAGAGCCGTCGCTCCAGCGGCTACGCTTATGAGCACACCTTGTTCACCTCCGGCGAAAAACTGCAGGCTGCTTTGGCAAAGCATGAATACGCCAACATCGAAAACCTCAACTACGGACTGCAGTTCGACGATACGGTCGCCCTGGACGGAGAAGCTGCCACAGTTGTGACCGTCTCCTTCCTGGGTAAAAAGACCAGCACGCTGACCTACGACAGCTCCACCGGTCTGTATGCCATTGAGCAGTATGACCGGAAACTGATCGACGGCACCTCCGGCGAGCAGCTGACCTTCAAAAATCTGCTGGTGCTCTACGCACCCCAGTCGAAAAAGCATGACGGCTACTACAGCCGTTCCTATTATGAGCTGATCGGCAGCGGCGACGGTTATTTTGCTGTAGACGGCAAGATCGTGAAGATCAAATGGAGCCGTGAGGATATCAAGAAGCCCTTTACCTATACATTCGAGGACGGCACACCCATCACTCTGAGCGTTGGTAAAAGTTATGTTGCCATTTCCTCTACCAAGAGCGCGCCTGTCTCCTACCAATAACATACAACTTACAGAGCGTCCCGGGGGGACGCTCTTTTTTCGTATTTTTCATTTTGCCAACCACCGTTATAAACCGGAATTTAATTGTAAATTTTTCGTCTGCGGGGTAGAAGTCCAAAACGGTTTATGCTATAATGTCTGCAGGTATACTCAAATTTACGGAGAGACAGAACTATGATGGAACTTTTAGCACCCGCCGGGTCTATGGATGCGCTGCGCGCTGCCGTACAGAACGGCGCCAACGCGGTGTATCTGGGCTGCGGACAATTCAACGCGCGGCAAAGCGCCAAGAATTTCACACCCCAGATGCTGACCGAAGCAATTAAATATTGCCATGTGCGCGGTGTCGCGGTCCATCTGACCCTGAACACCCTGGTCTCTGACCTGGAGACCCCGGAGGCAGCGGCACTGATTCGCCACGCGGCTATGAGCGATGTGGATGCATTTATCGTTCAGGATCTGGGTATGATCCAGCTGTGCCGGCAGATCGCCCCCCACATTCCCATTCATGGCTCCACCCAAATGAGCATCCACAGCCTCCCCGGTGTGCTGCTGTGCGCCGCCTGGGGCTTAAAGCGTGTGGTTTTGAGCCGGGAATTGAGCCGGGAGGAGATTCGCTACATTACCGCCAATTCCCCCATTGAGATCGAGGTTTTTGCCCACGGCGCGCTGTGCATGAGTTACTCGGGACAGTGCTATCTGTCTGCCGCCATTGGCGGGCGCTCCGGCAACCGTGGACGCTGCGCCCAGCCCTGCCGCCAAAGCTACGGCCACGGGCGCTGGCAGGACCGGTATCCTTTAAGCCTAAAGGACAATTGCCTGATCCAGTATCTAGACGAACTGGAGAGCATGGGCGTTGCCTCCCTGAAGCTAGAGGGCAGGATGAAGCGTCCGGAGTATGTTGCCGCGGTCACCAGCGTGTACCGCGCCGCCCTGGACACCGGCAATGTGACCCGGCAAATGCTGGACACACTGCACACCGCCTTTAACCGTCAGGGCTTCACTGACGGCTACTACACCGGCAGAATCGGGGCTGAGATGTTTGGCATCCGGGAGGATTCTGCCGAAGATCCCCGCTGGTATAAGCAAATACGCCAAAGCTACGAATCCGTTGAGGCACCCCTGGTGCCCATCTCCTTCCGGGCAGTCATTACTGCCGGACGCTCCAGTCTGACTGTGACCGACCCCGAGGGTCGCAGCTGCACCCTGGAAGGTCCTGTGCCTGAACAGGCGCGGGTATCGGAGCTGACAGAGGAGCTTTTGCGCGCCCGCCTGTCCAAGACCGGCGGCACGCCCTACTATTGTACCGATGTGCAGGCAAGCATCACCCCCGGGGTGACCCTCTCTGCCGCCGCCATCAACGCCCTGCGCCGGGATGTTCTGAATATGCTCACTGCCCGGCGTGCCCGGCGTGACACCGTGCGTTTGGGCAGACCTGTGCGTGTCCCCAATTACCCTGGCAACCGTTACCATCCGGGACTGACTGTGCAGGTAACAGCAAAGGAACAGATCACCGGCAGACTTTTGAAAATGGCACCCGCGGTGCTGTATGTTCCCCTGCATCTATTGACGGAGGATCCGGAATTTTGCCGGACGCTGACCCGGCGGGTCAATGTGTGCGCGGTGCTGCCCCGGATCGTCCACGATACACAGCTGCCCGCCCTGCGTCAGGCAATGTCTGCTGTGCGCAGCATGGGTGTCCGGGAGGTGCTGGCAGGAAATCTGGGTCTGCTGCTGCCGGCACGGGACTGCCGGATGCGTGTACGGGGCGATTTTGGACTGAACCTTTACAGCTCCGCGGCAGTCAACGCCGCCCGGGACTTAGAGCTGGAATCTGCCACCTTGAGCTTTGAGATGACCCTGCCGCAGATTCGGGATGTGAGCAAAGCCGTCCCCTGCGAGCTGCTGTGCTATGGCAGACTGCCGCTGATGGTGACGGAAAACTGTCTGATCCGATCCCGCACCGGTGAATGCACCTGCCATCTGGGTGCTGTCAAGCTTAAGGACAAGACCGGGGCGGAATTTCCTGTTATCAAGGACGGCAATTCCTGCCGCAGCGTGCTGCTCAACGGCAAAAAGCTCAACTGGCTGGATCGCCAGACCGATCTGAGTAAGCTGGGGCTGTGGGCGACCCGTCTGTATTTTACCACCGAGAACCCCAAAGAAGTGGACCAGGTCCTTGCTGCCTATCTTGAACCCACCCCCTTTGACCCCGGTGCCTGCACCAGAGGTCTGTACCTGCGGGGCTTGGAATAAGTGCACGAAAGAACAGTGTGAGGTTTTTATGGGTGTTATTTTAGCGTCTGCGTCGCCCCGGCGCAAAGAGCTGATGGGGCTGTTTCATATTCCCTTCACCGTCCGTGCCGCGGATATCGACGAAGCGATGGATGAAACAAAGCCCGCTGCCCACGAGGTAGCGCGGGTCAGCCTTCTGAAGGCACAGGCACTGCCGCGGGATCCGGAGGATGTGGTCATCGCTGCCGATACCATCGTTGTCTGCGGTGGGAAAGTATTGGGAAAGCCCAAGGACCCGGAAGATGCCCGGCAAATGCTTACCCTACTGTCCGGACGGGATCACCAGGTGATGACCGGGATGACCGTCCTGCGGGGTGACCGCCGGGTCACCTGTACAGAGGTCACGGATCTCCACTTCCGTCCTCTTTCCCAAAAGGAGATCCTTGCCTACATCGCCACCGGCGAGCCTATGGACAAGGCAGGTGCCTACGGCATTCAGGGCGGCGGGGCGCTGTTTGCTGAGAAAATGGTGGGCGATTACTACAATGTTATGGGGCTGCCGGTGTGCCGACTGGGTAAGATCTTACGGTATATCGCACCCGAGATCATGGAGGAGCTGCAATGAAACATTTTTTCTCTACCCGTGTACGGGTAGTGCTGATCATCGCCGTACTGCTGGCGGTAATTCTGGCAGTGGTCAGCAGCCTGACCGGACTGAGTCTGCCCGATATGCTGGTCAAGGGTGTTCTCGCCCCCATCCGTGCCGGTGCGAGCAAGCTTACCGACCAGGCGCAGCAGCTGTATAACTATATGTTTGAATATGAATCCCTGGCTGCAGAAAACCAGGTGCTGAAGGAAGACCTGGCAAAAGCCGAGGAGGACGCCCGGCAGGCAGATGCCCTTGCCCGGGAAAACCAGCGGCTTCGGGCGCTTCTTGCGCTGAAGGAGGCCCATGAGGATTATCAGCTGACAGACAGCTATATCATCTCCCGCAGCTCCCAGGACTGGTCCAGCTCCTTTACCGTGAACAAGGGCACAAACTCCGGCATCGAAGCCGGTATGTGCGCCGTCACCGCCAACGGCGAGCTGGTAGGACTTGTAAGCGAGGTGGGCAGTAACTATGCCGTCGTCAAGACTGTGCTGGATTCCTCCCTGGAGATCAGTGCCACCATGGCATCCTCCGGCTATAACGGCATGGTCCAGGGTGGCTATTCCACCGGTCTGGAAGGACTTTTGCGTATGGACTATCTGCCCAGCTCCGCAGTCATCCGCAACAACGACCAGGTGGTCACCTCCGGCTCTACCGTCTATCCCAGAGGTCTGATCTTAGGCTATGTGGTGGACGCGGGCTTTGACGACACCGGTGTTGCCAAGTATGCCCTTTTGGAGCCTGCTGTCAATGTGGGCACGCTGGAGCAGGTGTTCATTATCACGCAATATGATGCCGGGTGAGAAATATGGCAAAAAAGAACGAATTTAAGCCGGATAAACCCCGGTCCGGATTTTTCAGCCGGCTGTTTTTGACCCCCAAACAACAGCGATCAGCGCTCAAATGGCTGCTGTACAGTCTTACGCTACTGGTGCTGTCCATTGTTCAGGATGTGCTTTTATGCCGGGTCCGGCTGCTGGGTGCTACCACCGAGCTTGTCCCCTGCGGCATTTTCCTCATCTGCCTTTCGGAAGGTCTGGAGACCGGCAGCGTTTTCAGCCTGTGTGCCAGCGCTGTATATCTGTTCTCCGGCTCTGCCGCCGGCTACTACTCGATCGTATTGATCACCGCCCTGAGCATCGGTGTTACCGCCTTCCGGCAGGCATATCTGCAAAAAGGCTTCAACGCCACTATGCTCTGTACAGCCGCAGCACTGCTTATCTATGAGCTGTCGGTTTTTGCCATGGGTCTGTTTTTGGGGCTTACAACCTTCAGCCGCGTAGGCGTCTTCTTCCTGTGCGGACTGCTGACGGCGCTGCTTGCACCCATTATCTACCTTCCTGTCAACGCCATCCGTACCGTTGGAGGTGAATCATGGAAAGAATAACGCGGCTGCGTGCCCATATCCTCATGGGATTCTTGATTGCCGTGCTGCTGTTTTTCGCCTTTAAGCTCTACGATCTGCAGATCATTGAGACCGGCGGCAGCACGGATAACACCACCACCTTTACCACCTACACCCGGGTCAAGGCTGCCCGGGGCGATATCCTGGATACCAACGGCAATCTGCTGGTGTCCAACCGTGCCAGCTATAACCTGGTCATCAACCACTATGTTCTGCTCACCGCCAGCGGCACCAACAACTATCTGTACCAGCTGGTAAACTGCTGCAAGGAAAACGGCATCCCATACACCGAGCATTTCCCCGTTTCCGCGGAGCGTCCCTTCACCTATACACTGGATACCTACAGTTCCGCCTGGCAGGGCTACTTCCAAACCTACCTGGCAGAGGTGGAGATCGACTCTGATATCAGCGCCCCGCTTTTGGTCCGGCGTTTGCGTTCCTATTATAAGATCCCGGACACCTGGACTGAGGAGGAAGCCCGGCTGGTCATCGGTCTGCGTTACGAAATGGATCTGCGCGGTCATGTAGGAAGTCTCCCCAACTATGAATTTATCAATGATGTCAGCGACGAATACCTGTCTGCCATCATGGAACTGAATATCCCCGGTTTGAATGTGGAAGCCTCCACCGTCCGGGAATATAATACCCAATATGCCGCCCACATTCTGGGCTATGTGGGTGCAATGAATGCAGAGCAATGGGAGCAGTACAAAAACGATCCGGACTACTCCATGGACTCGGAGATCGGACAGGACGGCTTTGAAGCCATCTTTGAAGAATACCTCCACGGCGTGGACGGGATCCGGGTGGATGAGGTGACCACCGACGGCACCCTTGTCCGGTCCTACTACGAGCAGGAGCCCAAGGCAGGCTCCAATGTAGAGGTCACCATTGATGTAAACCTCCAGCGTGCTGCGGAGGATGGGCTTGCCAATGTGATCGAAACCCTGCGCAACAACGAAGGTGAGGACGGCGACGATGCCGAGGGCGGCGCTGTCGTTGCTATGGATGTTAAGACCGGTCAGGTGCTGGTTTGTGCCAGCTACCCCACCTATGACCTGTCTACCTATTTTGAAGATTACGAGGAAATTTTGGAAACGCCCTTTAAGCCCCTGTACAACCGGGCGCTCCAGGCAACCTACCCGCCCGGCTCTACCTATAAGATGTCCATGGTGGTCGCTGGTATCAACTCCGGCGTTATTAACTCCTCAGACACCATCTACGATAAGGGTGTCTTTGATAAATACGGTCCGGACTTTATCGTCAAATGTCTGCGCTTTACCAACTACGGCATGATCCACGAGGACCTGACCGCCGCAGAGGCGCTGCAGGTATCGTGCAACTACTTCTTCTATGACCTGGGCGACAAAATATCTCTAAACGCCATGGACAGCACCGCCAAGGGGCTGGGGCTGGGTGAGGCAACCGGTATCGAGCTGGCAGAAAACATTGGACACCGGGCAAATGCCGAAACAAAAAAGCTGCTGTACGACGATGACAGGTCCGGCTGGTACAAAGCAGACCAGATCACCGCCGCCATCGGTCAGTCCGATAACCGGTTCACCCCCATGCAGCTGTGTGTTTATACCTCTACCCTGGCAAACCGGGGCACTCGGTACAAGGCGACTTTCCTGAACCGGGTTGTATCCGCTGATTACCGTTCGCTGCTGGTGGAAAATGAGAAGGTCGTTATGAGCACGATGGACATCTCCGATGATGCCTATCTGGCATATACCACAGGTATGCAGCTGGTCACGCAAAAGACCAACCGCTGGAGTGGCACGGCTTACGCCACCTTCAAAAACTATCCCGTTTCTGTAGCAGCAAAGACAGGTACTGCCCAGAACGGCAGCGGCGGCTCGGACAACGGTGCTTTTGTGTGCTACGCCCCTGCGGAAGATCCCCAGATCGCCATTGCCATTTACGGCGAGAAAGCAGGTCACGGCAACACCCTGGCGACCATTGCCAGAGACATCCTGGATGTATACTTTGAGGTTGGCGAGATCGGCGATGTGAACACCTACGAAAACCAATTGAGCTGATAAGAATTTTCAGGGGAGGGTCTGGTGACCCTCCCCTAAAACTAAAAAAACGCAGGGCCGAAGCCCTGCGTTTTTGCGTTTAAGTTAAATGGAGCTTAGTAGACATCTGCCCACTCAGCAATGTTCTCACCGTTGAACGCAAAGGGAGGTCCAACAATGATCTGGGTCTCAGCGGGATCGCCAGCGGTAACAGCGTAGGTGGTGCCGTTGTCAGCGGTGAACTCGGTGCCGGCAGCGCCAGCCTTGCCGTCAACAAGCGCCTTGATCATGTAAGCTGCGCAGTTGCCCACATCGATGGGGTTCCACAGATACATGTAGGGGCAAGCCTTGTCTTCGCCAACATAGTCCTTCATTTCGGAGGGCAGACCCAGACCGGCGATCTTGATCTCGCAGTCAGCAGTGTTTGCAACGACCTGGGCAGCAGCCAGGATACCAACAGTGGTGGGGCAGCAGACACATTCCAGATTGGGATACTTGGTCATCAGGTTCTGCATCTCGTCGGTGGACTTCTGGGACTCATCGTCGCCGTAAACAGTCTCGACCAGCTCCAGCTTGCTGTACTTCTCGTCCTTCAGGATCTCTTCCATAGCGGCGATCCAGGCGTTCTGGTTGGTAGCGGTGGAGGAAGCGGACAGGATCGCGAACTCGCCGCCGTCTTCGCCGCACATATCAGCAACGGAATCCACCAGGACCTGAGCAACTTCCGTAACACCTGCCTGGTTGACGAACATCTGGGAGCCGGCAGTGTCGGAGTCCAGCGTGACGACGACAACGCCCTGCTTCTTCGCAGCATCGATCGCGCCCTTCAGAGCAGCTGCGTCGTTGGCAGCGATGGCGATGCCCTTTACGCCCTGGGCGACCAGCTCGTTGATAATGGTGATCTGGTCATCTGCAGAGGTAGTTTCGGGAGACTTTTCGATCGCGGTGATGCCCAGATCCTCGCATGCCTCCTTAAAGCCGGAAACCATGCGGGACATATAGGGGTTAGATGCGTCCTTACAAACGATCGCGTAGGTATCCTTTGCGGTATCACCGCCGGTTTCGCCGCCAGTCTCGCCGCCGGACTGGGCGGGAGCACAAGCTGCCAGCGAGAGCAGCATAATAGCTGCCAGGAGCATTGCTATAATCTTCTTCATGGTTATCTTCCTTTCATGTTTGAATTTATATGAACGCTTTCGCGTACATAACGGAAATTAGTTGACCGCCTTTTTGCGGCTTTGGATGCCGTCGCGGATGGTGGGGAACAGGACCACAGCGATCAGCAGCAGACCCAGAATGATCCGGATGGTCTGTCCGCTGAGGTTGATCAGACCGAGACCGTAGCGCAGCAGTCCGATGATAAAGATCGCGATGACCGCGCCTACCATCGTGCCCTTGCCGCCGGCAGTGGAGATGCCGCCCAGCACGCACATGGAAATCGCTTCCAGGTCAAAGCCTTCTGCGATATTGCTCTTAACAGAGCCCAGGTTCGCGCAGTAGAACACTGCAGCGAAGCCGCAGATGAAGCCGGTCAGTGTAAATACGATCATGCGGACCGTTTCCACCTTCACACCGGCGTAAGCGGCAGCCCGCTTATTTTCACCGATAGCAAACATATGCCTGCCGAAGATGGTCTTATGCATCACAAGCCCAAAGATCAACGCCAGCACAGAGAAGATGATAAAGGGATACGGTACGATACCGCCGACGCGTCCATAGTACAGATTGCTGAACCAATCCACGCTGGACATACCGGCTGTAGCACCGTCGCCCAGGATCCTCTCGGACAAGCCCCGGAAAATGATGTTGGTAGCAAGGGTCACGATCATGGGAGCCAGCTCTGTGAACCGGGTCATGATCAGACCGTTGAACGCACCGCACAGGGTTCCGGTCAGCAGGCAGGCAAGAATACCCAGCCAGATGTTGTCGGTGGCGTTGTAAACAATACCCAGCACCGTTGCGGACAGACACACATTGCCGCCCACAGACAGGTCGATATCGCCCAACAGCAGCACAAACGCCATCGGCAGCGCAATGATCGCCTTGACCATAAAGTTATTGATATTGGTGAATAAGTTATATGTATTGAGGTATTTGGGGTTGAGGCAGGCGTTCATGATATTCACGCCGATGAAGATCAGGATCAGCAGAAATTCCCAGCGCACTACCAGAGACTTTATGGAACGGTCCTTAACATGGGAAATGGTTCTTCCGGATTTCGTTGCCATCAGATCTCCCTCCCTTCCAATGCCTTACGGGCGGTGTTGCGCTGCACGACCACGTTGATCAGAACAGCCAGCAGGATGATACCGCCCTTCAGCGCTTGCTGCCAGAAGGCATCAATGCCCACCAGGGACAGGGACTTACTGATAATGGCAATGGTGATCGCACCCAACAGCACGCCAAAAGCACTGCCTTGACCGCCGTTGAGACTGACACCGCCGATGACGCAAGCGGCGATCACATCCATTTCCGCGCCGCTTGCCATGTTGCCTTGGGCAGTTGCGTACATACTGGTGTACATAGCGCCGGCAAGACCGGCAATTGCGCCGTTGATGGCGTAGACGATGATCTTCACCCGGTCGATATTGATACCGGAGATCTTCGCTGCTTCCGCGTTGGAGCCTACCTCGTAGATCTGGCGACCGAAGCCGGTCCACTTCAGGAAGACCACGGCAACCACAAACAGGACTAAAACGATCCAAAACAGGTTGTTCACGCCCAGGAAGCTGCCCTGGGCAAATGCCTTGTAGCCTGCCAGCATCTTGTCCGACGGGACCCATTGGGTATCGGACACAAAGTAGGTCAGACCCCGGTAGATATACTGCATACCCAGGGTGGCGATAATGGGAATGACCTTACCCTTGGCTACGATGACACCGATGACAAGACCGCAGACAAGACCGACCAATGTGCTGAAAACAAAGGCAAGCAGAGGATTGGTGATGATACCGTCCCGCATCAAAAGACAGGTGCTCATACCACTGAGTGCCAGGGTGGCACCGACGGAGATATCGATACCGCCGATCAGCAGCACCAGCAGCATGCCAAAGGACAGCACCATGGTATACGCGTAATTTTGTGTCAGCTGGGAAATCACTGTACCGGACAGAAATCTTCCGCCGCTTCGCCATTGGATCACCGCACACAGCAGCACCATGACCAACAAAAGACTTACTTCACGGCTGCGCAGCAGCTCACCGATCCGGCTCTTTTTCTGAAGTGTGTTATTTTTCATTGTGCCACACTCCCTTCAACCGCGGTATGTTTCGCCATTGCCAGCTCCAGGATCTTCTCCTGCGTTGCCTCCTCCCGGCTCAGCTCACCGGTCACTCTACCCTCGCACATGACCACGATCCGGTCAGCCATACCCAATATCTCGGGCATTTCGGAGGATATCATAATAATGGCGTAGCCCTGCTGGGCAAGCTCGCCCATGATCTCATAAATCGCCGCTTTCGCGCCCACATCCACGCCCTTGGTGGGCTCATCCAGGATGAGGACCTTAAAATCGGAGCCCAACGCCTTGGCAACGACTACCTTCTGCTGGTTGCCGCCGGACAGGGAGCTTGCCTTGTCAAATACGCTGACCGCCTTGGTGTCCACGCGCTCTGCAAGCTCCTTGGCTTTAAGGTTTTCCTTTTTCTCATTCAGGAAAATTCCACGCACAAAGGACTTCAGTTCCGTCAATGTGATATTGCGTCCGATCCCCCAATCCAGGATCAGACCTTCTATCTGCCGGTTTTCCGGCAGCAGTCCGATGCCCTTTTTCATAGCATCGCCAGCAGATTTGATCTTGACCTGCTGCCCGTGGAGGAAGATCTTGCCGGAGGTCAGCTTTTCCACACCGTAGATCGTCTGGACCACCTCTGTGCGGCGCGCACCGACCAGACCGGTCAGACCCAGGATCTCACCCTTGCGCACATGGAAGGATACATCCTTAAAATATCCGGTGCGACAGAGCGCTTCCACCCGGAGGACTTCCTCGCCGATCGCTACCTCAGGCTTGGGGAACAGCTCGTTGATCTCTCTGCCCACCATTGCCTTGATAAGGTCCGCATTGGTGATCTCGTCTACATTATATGTACCGATATACTGGGCATCCCGGAAAACCGTGACCCGGGAAGCCAGGGCGTACATATCCTCAAAGCGGTGAGAGATAAAGATGATCGCAACACCCTCGTCCCGCAGCTTGCGCGCAATACGGTAAAGCTCTTCGGACTCACGCTTGGTCAGCGCCGCCGTCGGCTCGTCCATAATGATGATTCTGGCGTTAAGGGAAAGCGCCTTGGCGATCTCCACCATCTGCTGCTGTGCAACAGACAGGTTGCCCATCTGCTCTCTGGAGGTAAAATCCGCGTTCAGCTCCTGCAAAAGCCGGTCTGCCTCCTCGTACATCTGCTTCCACAGGATCACCCCGTGGCGCTTTTTCATATGTCCTACGAAGATATTCTCCGCCACGGAAAGGTGGGGATAGGCGGTAACATGCTGATAGATCGCTGCGATACCCGCCTTCTGGGCATCCTTTGTGCTTTTGAAGCGGACGGGCTTGCCATGCAGGAGCATTTCACCCTCCTCTGCCTGGTGCACGCCCATGATGACTTTAATAAATGTGGATTTGCCTGCACCGTTTTCTCCCATCAGTGCATGGATCTCACCTTCGTGCAGGTCAAACTGTACCCGGTTGAGTGCCTTTACGCCGGGGAATATCTTGGTGATACCCCGCAGCTGTAAAATGGGTTCAGCCACACAAATCACTCCTTCCTGTCCGCAACAAACGAACATTTTCCTTGCTTTTGCCAATCCGCCCGGTTGTCGCATTTTGCACAATTATTCGTCTTTACTTTTGTTCGAAATGTACATTCTTGTTTTTTTGTAGAAAAATTGTATCATTTCCTTCTCGTATTATGTATAATATCACTAATCGGATATAAATGCAACCCTTATTTTAGCAACATTTTATTTTTTTCAGATCTTTGCATTTGTCCGCACCCCAAAAACACTTTACGGAGGTCTGCAATATGGAACGTTATGCTTGGAAAGCAACAGTTTTGCCCGGGCAGCTGGAGGAATACATCCGCCGCCACGATAATATCTGGCCCGAAATGAAGGCGGTCCTGTCTGCCGCAGGTATCCGCAATTACACCATTTGGAATGTGGGCAACGAGCTGTTCGGCTACTATGAGTGCGACAGCATTGCCTATGCCGCCAAGGTTCAGGCTGAAAGCCCTGTGGTGGACAAGTGGAACGAGTACATGAAGGATGTCATGGTGATGGAGATGGATCCCGTCACCGGTGCGCAGCCGCTGCTGCAGCAGGTTTTCTTCTTCGGATAAGCAAACAAAAGAAGGCTCGCCGCAAAAAGCCAATACTTCCTTGCGAAGTGTCGCCTTTGCGTAGAGCCTTCTTTTTTGTTTTGTAGCTTATTCTGCCCGCCTTCTATTTTACCGCGCCGCTGCGCTGCATTTGGGAAATGTCCTCGTCGGAATAGCCAAGCGCTTGCAGGATGGAAACGGTATCCGCGCCGACGGTGGGGGCTGGAACGGTTTTGGGCATGCCGTTGGAATCCATTTCAATGGGACTGCTGGGCATAACATCCACTCTGCCGTTTGCAAATTCCACCTGCTCCAAATATCCGTTGACCCATGCCTGTTCATCTTCTGCCACATCGCTGAAATGATTCATCCGGACGATAGGCAGATCCAGCTGCTGGGCAACCGCAAGCCAATGGTCGCAGGGCTTTTCCCGGATCGCGTCCCGGAAAATGGCATAATAGGCATCCCGGTTTTGGCTGCGCGCCTCGCTTGTCGCATAGCGGGGGTCATGGGCAAGCTCCTCCCGTCCGATCGCCTTGCACAGGGTGGGGATCAATGCCTGGGAATAGCCTACGGCGATATAGATCCACTCATCATCCGCACAGCGGTAGTAGCCGCCGGGAATTCCGTGGTCCACCCGGGTGGTAGGGAAGGGTCTGCCCCAGGGCTGCTGCGAGATGATCTCCATCGTTCCCATTGTAAAAATACCATTATGATACAGACTGGAACGGACATAATCACCCTTGCCGGTCTGACTGCGCCGGTACAGCGCCGCACAGATCTCGCCCATGAGCAGGTAGCCGGTAATGGTATCGCCGACGCCGAATGGGGGCAGTACCGGTAGATAGTGCTCGGACATGGCTGCCATATCCCGCAAAAAGCCGCTTTTTGACCAGTAGGCAGTTGTGTCGAAGGCAGGCTTTGCGGCATCCGGTCCTTTCTCTCCGTAACCGAGTACGATGCCATAGATCAGCGCCGGATATTCGTCCTTGATATCCTCATAGGCGATGCCCAGCCGCTTAAGCGCGCCAAGCCGGGTATTGGTGACAAATACATCCGCCTGCTTCAAAAGCTTCCTGAACACCTCCATACCCGCCGGGTCCTTCAGATTCAGGGCAATATGTTTTTTTCCGCTATTATAGATATCGAACACAGGGTTTTCCTGATCGCTGAACTGCATGGGCTGATAGGATATGCCTGTTTTGCGCCATGTATCGCCGTCCGGGCGCTCTACCTTAATAACATCAGCTCCCATATCCGCCAACAGTCGGGAACATACCGGCGCTGCCACGAAAGTGGAAAGGTCAAGTACCTTCACGCCGGATAAAGGCTTTTGCATGGAACCGCCTCCTTGTGCATACTTCCGTTATTATAGCACCGGGACGGAAAATGTCAAATGCTGCCTTATGCAAACAGCCGGTCGATGGAAGCAAAGCTGTATCCCATATCCTTCCATTTGGTCAACAGCTCGTCGAGGATCTCCGCATTGGTCTGGGAGGTAGAATGCAGCAGCACCACAGCGCCGTTGTGAATCCGTGGCAGGAGTTTGGAAAATGCCTGCTCCTTTGTGGGCTGGCTGTCTGTATTCCAGTCCACATAGGCAAGACTCCAAAAAACCGTCTTATAGCCCAGCTGCTGCGCCATCTTCAAATTCTCCTCACTGTAAGATCCCTGGGGCGGGCGGTAAAATTTGGGCATTTCCTTACCGGTGACCTGTGAAAACAGCGCCTCCAGATCCTGCAATTCCTTGGCAAAGCTCTCCATCTGGGAAATCTTACCCATGTCGTAGTGGTGCATCGTGTGATTGGCTACGATATGTCCGTCCGCGACCATACGGCGCACCAGGTCCGCGTTTCTTTCAATGTAATTGCCCACCAGGAAAAAGGCAGCTTTTACATCGTGCTTTTCCAGAATGTCCAGAATTTTCTCTGTACAGCCGTTTTCGTAGCCGGCATCAAAGGTCAGATAAATGACCTTTTGGGAGGTATCGCCAATATAGGCGGCATCGTAGCCGGCAAGGGCATCGGCACTGGCAGTCCCCACAGGAGACTGTCCTGCTTGCTGAAAGCTGAGCCCCCAGGACCCGGTGGTAATGGCACTTCTGCCGAACTGTACCAGCGCCAAAGCGAGGGCGGCGAAAATCGCACCGAATAATATCCATAAATCTTTTTTCCGCATAGTCGATCCCTCCTGGGACAATCTATGCTGCCACCCTGGGAAATATGAAAGTGCCGGATGATCGGTTCGACGACCGACCATCCGGCACTTGTGGCAAAATTATCACCCGTACCGGAAAGTACGGGTGATAATGGTTTACATAATCTTATTTGTTCAAATAAGCATCGATGGCATTTGCGCCCTTCTTGCCGGCGCCCATTGCCAGGATGACCGTAGCCGCGCCGGTAACCGCGTCACCGCCGGCGAACACACCGTCACGGGTGGTCATCTCATCTTCGTTAACGATGAGGCAGCCCTTGCGGTTGGTCTCCAAACCGGGGGTGGTGGAACGGATCAGGGGGTGGGGGCTGGTACCCAGGGACATAATGACTGTGTCCACATCCAGCACAAACTCGCTGCCGGGGATCTCCACAGGACGGCGGCGACCGGAAGCATCCGGCTCACCCAGCTCCATGCGGATGCACTTCATGCCGCAGACTCTGCCGTTCTCGTCGCCCAGAATCTCCACAGGATTGCACAGAGTCTTAAACTCGATGCCCTCCTCCTTGGCGTGGTGCTGCTCTTCCTTACGGGCAGGCATTTCCGCCTCGCCGCGGCGGTAGACGATGTAAACATGGTCCGCGCCCAGACGCATTGCGCAGCGGGCTGCATCCATTGCCACATTGCCGCCGCCCACGACCGCCACAGCCTTGGACTGGATAACAGGGGTATCGGATTCCTCGGTGTAAGCCTTCATCAGATTGGTACGGGTCAGGTACTCATTGGCAGACATCACGCCCACCAGGGACTCACCCGGAATATTCATGAACATAGGCAGACCTGCGCCAGAGCCGACAAACACAGCCTGGTAGCCCATCTCGAACAGCTCGTCCATGGTCAGCACACGGCCGATGACCATGTTGGTCTCCTCCTTCACGCCCATGGCTTTCAGGCCGTCCACTTCCTTCTGGACGATGGCCTTGGGCAGACGGAACTCGGGGATACCATAGACCAGAACGCCGCCGGCCAGATGCAGAGCCTCGTAGACGGTGACGTCGTAACCCTTACGGGCCAGGTCGCCTGCGCAGGTCAGGCCTGCGGGGCCGGAACCGAC
>JAZSHB010000122.1:0-10780 GCA_045533015.1 Faecousia sp. | reverse complement strand
CATCAGTCTTTACACTCTGGCCATAGGATGCACCGGTGATTGCAGTTACATGGTTGGTAATATTCATAACCGTATCTACATCAAACAGGCTGTTAACATCCTGGCAGACAACTGCAAGACGCTCCAGTCCCATACCAGTATCAATGTTTTTCTGAACCAGTTCAGTGTAATTGCCGTTGCCATCGTTATCAAACTGGGAGAACACATTGTTCCATACTTCCATATAACGATCGCAATCGCAACCTACAGTACAGTCAGCCTTGCCGCAGCCGTACTTTTCACCACGGTCGTAGTAGATCTCAGTGCAAGGGCCACAGGGACCGGAACCGTGCTCCCAGAAATTATCTTCCTTGCCAAAGCGGAAGATGTTCTGGGCAGGAATGCCGATCTCCTTATTCCAGATCTCAAATGCCTCGTCATCGTTTTCGTAGATGGAGGGATACAGCCGGTCTTCTTCCAGACCAACCACCTTGGTCAAAAACTCCCAGCTCCAGGCAATCGCCTCGTGCTTAAAGTAATCGCCAAAAGAGAAGTTGCCCAGCATCTCAAAATAGGTGCCGTGGCGGGCAGTTTTACCGATGTTCTCAATATCACCGGTACGGATGCACTTCTGGCAGGTGCATACCCGGCGGCGAGGCGGCTCAACTTCGCCCTTAAAATAGGGCTTCATGGGCGCCATGCCGGAATTGATCAGCAGCAGAGACTGATCATTCTGGGGAATGAGAGAAAAGCTGGGCAGACGCAGATGTCCCTTGCTTTCAAAGAAGCTCAGAAACATTTCACGCAGCTCGTTAACACCGTATGCTTTGTTTGCCATTGGAAAAACCTCCAAAAAATAAAATACCCGTCCCTGCACATAGGGGCGAGTTTGATCGCGGTACCACCCTAATTCATCCCCAAAAGGGACACCTTAGCTGCTCTGTAACGGGAGCACCCGTCCCGGTCATCCCGGGCGGCTTGAAAGTGGCTTGCAGTGCTTCGACAGAGGGCTTTCACCGATCCCCTCTCGCTTCTTGTATCTGCGCGCTGCTGGGCTTTCGCATTGCCTTTCCAATATTGTAATCATTCTATCACAAAATTAAAAAAAGTCAATCTTTTTGCGACAAACCGCCCGGAGCGAACCGGGCGGTATTCAGTCAGATATTGTCTTCCAGCCAGACTTTCATCGACAGCCTGCCTTCCTCGCTCATAGGGAAGGTCTTCTCCCCCTCCATTGTGCTCTTTTCGTAGCACAGGGGTCCGTGCCAAAACTCAGTGTGTATGCTGCTTTTTTCAAAGACCACTTCCTTGCCGTCCTTCTCTACACTTGGTTCTGCTCGAAAGCGAAAGCTTCCGCTTGAGCCTGTAAAGATATTATTCATAGCAAAGGTGTGCAGCGTTGGAATAAAGAGCTCAGTCATATTATTCCTCCATTAGCGCTTCCATCTCGTCCAAAAGCTCCGAGAACAGAGCAAGTGCCTGGTCCACCGGCTCGGAGGTCGTCATGTCCACCCCAGCACCCTTGAGCAGCTCAATGGGGCTTGCGGAGCAGCCACCGGACAGGAACCCAATATAATCCTTCACGGCAGGCTCCCCCTCCCGGAGGATTCGACGGGACAGCGCTATGGCTGCAGAGTAGCCTGTGGCATACTGGAACACATAGTAATCATAGTAGAAGTGGGGAATTCTTGCCCACTCCACAGCAATGCGATCATCAACGATCATATCAGGACCGTAATAGAGCTCATTCAATCGGCGGTATTCGGCGTTTAATACATCTGCCGTGAGGGTCTTTCCCTCAGAGACCATTTTACCGATGTTGAGCTCAAATTCCGCAAACATGGTCTGGCGATAGATCGTGCCCTTGAACTGATCAAGGAAATGATTGATCAGATACGCCCGTTCCTTCTTGTCTGTTGTCTTACCAAGCAGATACTCCATCAGCAAAGCTTCATTACAGGTGGATGCCACCTCAGCCACAAAGATGACATAGCTTGCGTCGATAGGGTTTTGATGCTTATTGGACAGGTAAGAATGCAACGCGTGCCCCATCTCATGGGCAAGGGTAAACTGGCTGTCCAGGGAGCCGGTGTAGTTCATCAGTACATAAGGATGGACCATTGCACCGGCAGAATAGGCACCGCTGCGCTTGCCCTCATTCTGGTAAACATCGATCCAGCGGTTTTCAAAGCCCTCCCGAAGGATGCGGCGGTAGTCCTCGCCCAGAGGTGCCAGCGCATCGTAGATCGTCTCCTTTGCCTGGGCATAGGGGATCTTCTTGTCAACATCCTTCACAAGGGGCGTGTAGATATCATAAAAGTGCAGCGCGTCAACCCCAAGCAGTTTCTTGCGCAGGCGGACATAGCGGTGCATTTTATCCAAATTCTTGTGTACTGCCTCGATCAGATTCAGATACACAGAAGTGGGCACATTGGTCGCATCCAGCGAAGCTTCAAAAGCAGATGCATATTTGCGCGCCTCTGCAAAGAATTTCAGCTGCTTATTCTGGGCATCCAGCAAACCTGCCGCCGTGTTCTTGAAATTGCCAAAGACATCATACAAGTTCTCATATGCACTTTTCCGAAGCTCCCGGTCGCCGCTTTCCTGGCAGGCAATGAAGGTCCCCTGGGTCAGCGGATGCTTATTCCCTTCCGCATCGATCGCATCGGCAAACTTCATATCTGCATCGGTAAGCAGTCCGTACAGCTTATCCGGTGCCTGTGCCATCTCACCGGTGGATGCCAGCAGCTTTTCCTCCTGAGCAGACAGTATGTGCGTCTTGCGGCGGCGCAGATCCGTCAGATACCTGCGATAGCGCTCCAACCCGGGACAGTCTGTATAGAAGCGGTCGAGGGTCTCATCTGTGATCTGCATGATCTCCGGGGTCTCAAAGCTTGTCGCTGCATCCAGCGCAACAGCAACACTGATAAACTTTCCGTTCATCGCCTGGTACTGGGCGTTACGGGTATCCTCATCGGACTTGCGCATACAATAGTTGGCAAGCCTTCCGGCTTTTACATTGGTCTGCTCCGCCAGATGCAGGTATTCCAGCAGTTTTCCAGGATCGTCCGTCAGATGTCCGGCATAGGCAGCAAGCTGCTTTTTATCGTTCTCCAGGCTTGCAAGCTCTGCTTCCCAGGCTGCATCGGTAGGATAAAGATCCTCTGTCGCCCAGGTATCTTCGACAGGAATCTCGCTGCGCGCTCTGATCTTATTTTCTTCCATAATATACCCTCCGGAAAATATTTGCCTATATTATAACACAATACAGCAAAAAAGCAATCATACCTCTTGCAAAGTTTTCCCGACTGTGCTAAAGTAGCGCAAGGTGATTGAAATGAAAAAACAACTGCGCGGCTGCTCTTTTTTGCTGCTTGCAACTGTGATCTGGGGTTCAGCCTTTGTCTCCCAAAGTGTTGGCATGGATCACATCGGTCCGTTTACATTTCAGGCTGCCAGATGCTTTCTGGCTGTGATCGGACTTTTGCCTGTTATTATGATATCTGACCGGTTCAAAAGGGACGGGAAAAGCTTCTGGCGCCGCTGGGCTGACCCTAAGCTGTGGAAGGCCGGTCTTCTGTGCGGTATCCCGCTGTTTCTTGCCTGCAACCTTCAGCAGCTGGGACTTGTAGACACCGATGCGGGAAAATCCGGTTTCCTTACTGCAATGTACATCGTGATCGTTCCTGTGCTGGGTATTTTTTTAAAAAGAAAACCGACGATAATGGTACCGATCAGCGTCACCCTGGCTGTTGCGGGTCTGTACTGTCTGAGTTGTGCAGGGGTCACACACATTAGCATAGGAGACCTTTTGACCCTCTGCTGCGCACTGATGTTTGCAGTACAGATCCTATTTATCGACCTGTTTGCCCAAGAAACCGACGCATTGCGGCTCAATACCATTCAAGCCCTTGTCTGTGCTGTCCTATCTGCGCTGATCATGCTCTTTACAGAGCAGCCTACATGGAGATCTGTGGGCAATTGTATCCTACCCCTGGCGCATGCAGGTTTTCTTTCCATGGGGGCAGCTTACTCCCTGCAAATTTTGGGGCAGCAGCATGTAGAACCTACCGCTGCTTCCCTGATTATGAGCCTGGAATCCGTTTTTGCAGCACTCTTCGGCGCATTAATTCTCAAGGAAACGATGCGCGGCTGGGAGATCCTCGGCTGTGTACTGGTATTTCTTGCTGTGATATTATCCCAGATTCCTGTTAAAACAAAAGGCAAAAAGATGCACCCTTGATCGGGTGCATCTTTTTACACTTTATCCGCACTGATCAGCCGCTTCATTGCCTCAACACCTACCTGGATCGCTCCGGCGGTATCCTCTGTCATGGGCATTTCCAGTCCGGCAGCCTCACACTCTTGGTTCCATACCACATGGAAGCAGCTGCCGCATCGGACGCCAAGTGCCGCTGCCACGACAAACAGTGCCGCCGACTCCATTTCGCTCGCCTTTACGCCCAGGCGCTTATAGCTCTCCCATCTTTGGTGCAATTCATAAGACACCGGGCTTTTCTCCGGAGAATGCTGTCCGTAGAAGGAATCCTTACACTGTACCACGCCGGTATGCACCCGGCATCCCAGTGCCTCACCGGACGCTTTCAGCGCCGCCGCAACCGAAAAGTCCGGCACAGCAGGATACTCCACCGGGGCATACTCTAAGGAGGTATGCTCGTACCGGACCGCACCGGTTGCGACCACCACATCCCCGGGCAGCACATCCATGGCGATGCCGCCGCAAGTACCGATGCGAATAAAGGTATCTGCCCCAATGGCAGCAAGCTCCTCCATCGCGATGGCTGCCGAGGGTCCGCCAATACCCGTAGAGCAAACGCTGACTTTTTCGCCCAAAAGCGTGCCGGTATAGATATTAAACTCCCGGTTCATACCGATATGGACAGGCTCTTCAAAATAACTGGCGATCTGCGCACAGCGACCCGGGTCTCCGGGAAGAAAGCAATAACGTCCCACATCCCCCTGCTTACAGCGAATATGAAACTGCATTCCAATATCCTGCATAGAAACCTCCTTAGAACAAGCTCACTTGGTTTGTCTCCGGCATGCTGCCGAAGGCACCTGCTTCCTTAAGCATTTGCATATGGGTCTTGGAGACCTTGGGACAGGCGATGGAGACCTCCTCCATAGACAAAAACTTCTTACCTTCCCTGCCCTTCATCAGGTCCAATGCGGCGTTTTCGCCCAAACCGGAGATCGCCACGAAGGGTGGACGGAGCTTGCCATCCTCGATCTGGAATTTGGTCGCATGACTCTTATAAATATCAATAGGCAGGAAATCCAGCCCACGGAGATAAAACTCATATACCACTTCCAAAGTGGTCAGCAGATCCTCGTCCTTATCCGTTGCGTTTTCGTTATCATCGATGGCTTTGATATTGGCTTTGACCGCATCGATACCCCCGGTCATCAGCGCTGCGTCAAACCCGCCCTTCTGACTGCGGCGGTAGAAATACGCCGCATAATATGCCAGCGGGTGGTTGACCTTAAACCAGGCAATACGGAACGCCATCATAACATAGGCGACTGCGTGCGCCTTGGGGAACAGGTACTTGATCTTCTTGCAGGAGCCGATGTACCAGTCGGGAACGCCTGCATCGACCATCTCTTGTTCTGCGCCATCCGGCAGTCCTTTTCCCTTACGAACAGACTCCATGATCTTAAAGGCGCGCTTTTCCGGCAGTCCGCAGGATATCAGATAGATCATAATATCGTCACGGCAACCGATGGTCTGATCCACACGGGCAGTACCGGATACGATCAGGTCCTTTGCGTTCCCCAGCCAAACATCCGTTCCGTGGGTATAACCGGAAATACGAACAAGGAAGTCAAATTTCTCCGGCTTCGTGTCCAGAAGCACGCCCCGGGTGAAGCGGGTATTAAACTCCGGCACTGCAACAGCACCAGTGGGACCCAATATCGGATCGTCCTCATATCCGAGCACCTTGGAGGAGGTGAAGATGGACATGGTCTGCTTGTCATCCAATGGAATCGTCTTAGCGTCCACGCCGGTCATGTCCTCCATCATGCGGATCATGGTAGGATCGTCATGTCCCAGCATATCCAGTTTCAGAAGGTTTTCCTCCATAGAATGATATTCAAAATGCGTGGTGATCTGGTCAGACTTGGGATCGTCCGCAGGATGCTGTACCGGGCAGAAATCCCATATCTCATTTTCCTGGGGAATGACAACAAGACCACCCGGATGCTGTCCGGTAGTCCGGCGCACACCGACGCAGCCGGCTGCCAGCCGGTTCTTTTCCGCGGCTGTTGCCGTTTTCCCCCGTTCCTCCAGGTATTTTTTCACATAGCCAAAGGCTGTCTTTTCTGCCACTGTTCCAACAGTTCCGGCACGGAAAACATGGGATCTTCCGAACATTTCCGTACAGTAGGTATGTGCCTTTGCCTGGTACTCGCCGGAGAAGTTCAGATCGATATCCGGAACCTTGTCGCCACCAAAGCCCAGAAAGGTCTCAAAGGGAATGTTAAAGCCTTCCTTGGCGTAGACACTTCCGCATTTGGGACACACCGCATCCGGCAGGTCAGCTCCGCACTCGTAGCCCTTGGGGACATCAAATGTGGTATGCTTACAGTCTGGATTGGGGCAGCGGTAATGGGGCGGGAAGGAATTGACCTCCGTAATACCGGACATATACGCCACGATCGAAGAACCAACAGAGCCACGGGAGCCCACCAAGTAGCCGTTTTCCAAAGAGTTCTGGACAAGCCGCTGGGCAGACATATAGATCACATCATAGTGACAGCTGATAATGTCATGCAGCTCCGTTTCCACACGCTTTGTAATAAGCTCCGGGGGATTCTCGCCATACAGACGGTGCATTTTCCCATAAACCAATGCTTTTAGATCCTCAACAGAGTTTTCGATGGACGGGGCAAACAGGTTATGGGGCACCGGGCGAAGGCTCTCACACATATCGGTTATGTAGTTGGGGTTGGTAATAACGATCTGCCGTGCCTTTTCTTCACCCAGATAGGCAAACTCCTTCAGCATTTCATCGGTAGTACGAAAATACAGGGGATTTTCATTGTCGCAGTCATCGAAGCCCTTGGTCGCCAGCAGAATGTGACGGAAGATCTCATCCTCCGGATTCAGGAAATGGACATCACCGGTGGCAACGACCATTTTTCCAAGCTTTTCTCCCAGGGCTACGATCTGCATATTGAACCTGCGCAGATCATCTTCATCCCGGGCAATGGGCTGCTCACCCTCCTTCTTAGGTTTAAGCATGAACCGGTTATTGGAGATGGGCTGCACCTCCAGGTAATCATAAAAAGATGCAATGCGCTCCAGTTCTTCCTCCGGTCTGCCGGAGATGACCGCCTGGAACAGCTCATTGTTTTCACAGGCAGAGCCGATGATCAGTCCCTCCCGGTACTTCATAAGCTCTGACTTAAAGATGCGGGGAAATTTCCTGAAGTGATTCAGATTCGCTTCAGATATCAACCGATAAAGATTACGCAGTCCCAGCTGATTTTTTGCAAACAACACGATATGCTGGCAACGCACCGTTTCCTGGCGGTGGGCAATGCGCAGCGGAGTCATCGCAGCATTCACGGACTGGACATCGTAGATACCGCGCTTTTGCAGCAGGGGTATCAGCTTTTCCATAATTTTACCGCAAATGAACGCATCGTCACCTGCTCTGTGATGGTTAAACGCACCCAGATCAAAGGCCTTCGCTACCGTATCAAGGGTATACTTGTTCAGCTCGGGCAGCAGATTCTGCGAAAGCGTCAGCGTATCGATATAGGTGAGCTCGCAAGCAAGTCCTTGTGCCTTGCACTGTGCATAAATAAAGCCGGTATCGAAATCAGCATTGTGCGCAACCAAAACCCGGTTACCAACAAAGGCGAGAAATTCCGGGAGCACCTGTTCGATCGACGGTGCACCGCTGAGCATTTCATCTGTAATACCCGTCAGATCTGTCGTACGCTTTTCCAGCATACAACCGGGATCTACAAAGGTTTGGAACCGATCAATCTCCTGCCCGTCCTTCATCCTGACAGCACCGATCTCAATGATCCGGTCACGCCCGGCATACAAGCCCGTGGTCTCCAAATCAAATGCGACATATTCCCCATCCAGGGGCATATTGGTATGTCCGTGGACTGCAAGACGGTCATCCACATCATTGATGTAATAGCCCTCGCAGCCGTATAGAATCTTGATCGTCTCATCTGTACCGGCAACCTTCGGTCCGCCGCCCCAGGCTTCTACAGTATGCAGGGCATCAGTAAAGGACTGAACACAGCCATGGTCTGTAATGGCAATGGCACGGTGTCCCCATGCAGCTGCCTGCTTGATCGCCGCAGCGGTATTGGTCAGCGCGTCCATATTGCTCATAGAAGTATGCAGGTGTAGCTCCACACGTTTTTCACCCTGGGCGGTATCATGCCTTTGTTCCATAACACCCGCCATAATATTACTGGGTTTCAGGACCATTTCATTGGTGAAATTGTCGATCATCAGCTTACCCTGGACCTTGACAACCGAGCCTTTTTTCACTTGCTCCAAAATCGGCTTCGCATCCCGGTTCTCCAGAAAACGGCTGACACGAACCGAGGAAGTGTTGTCGGTAATATCAAAATTGATAACCCAGGCGTTTCGCTTGCTCAACTCTTTATGTTCAATATTGAACACCTTGCCCTCAACGATCACAAAGCCCATATCCAAAGACAGCTCGCCCATTGGAACAGCATTGCCCTTAAATGCTTTGCCGAATATAGCGCTGCTAGGCTGGACAGGCTGCTGGGTTTTTGCTGTGCTGACCGTCTTCGGCATATCGCTGATGATCATGGAACGCATCTTCTCCATGGCATCGAACAGATCCTGACCTTCCAGATTTTCTCCGGCGTGGATTTCGATTGTCACATCCGCAGAAAAGCGCTGGTTCAGATGGTTACGCACCACGGGAATGCATTCCTCCAGAACGGCTTTTCCATTTGCCTTGAGCTGTACTGTCAGCTTCTCCCCTTCCCAATGCCACTGCGCTCCGGCAAGAGAGCCGCGCGCCATGGAATTGGCAGACACAAACAGCCCCATCAACTCCTCCGGTTCAATACGGGGAAGCTGATCGGTCGGGTGCGTGCAGGTAATATCAAGTCCACACAGACCGTAAATATCACAAATATCCGTTTCTGCCCGTTCTAGGATCCGACGGGGAATATAGTTTTCCGAGTGGATAGCTGCTGCAACGCGGCGAGATTCCGGATCAATATCAGCAGCAACAATAGCCGCCTGGGATAAAGCAGCGCTTACATCCTCAGGTGGCTGATATTGGGAAAACATATTCAGAAATCGAATCTGCTCAGGCATAGTTCTTATAGTTCCTCAATTCTCTTTAATAAGGCAGGCAGAAGCTGATCATAGGGTAATTTGGCGATCTGCTGACCCTTTTCAAACAGCATACCGCAGCCGTCGCCGCCGGCAATGCCGATATCCGCTTCTCTTGCTTCACCGGGACCGTTAACGACACAGCCCATAACCGCTACCGTGATCGGCTTTTGACAGTCCCGCAGGGCTTCATCTACTTGATTTACAAGACCGATCAAGTCAATTCTTGTGCGTCCGCAGGTGGGACAGGAAATGATATTGACCCCCTGCTTGCGCAACCCTGCTGCTTTCAGAATATCCTTGGCAGCGTAAATCTCCTGCACAGGATCGTCCGTCAGGCTGACGCGTATCGTATCCCCGATACCCTCAAGAAGCAGCGCTCCGATTCCCATGGCGGATTTCATCAGCCCCATACGCACAGGACCGGTTTCCGTGACACCGATATGGATCGGATAATCGCACCTACTGCGAAACAGCCGTGCAGCTTCCACCATAGTCGGAACTGTGGAGGATTTCATAGACACGCAAGTGTCGTAAAAGCCGTACTTTTCCAGAAGCTCCAGATGCTCGAAGGCACTTTCCACAAGCGCCTGCGCAGTGGGATGTCCATACTTTTCCAGAAGCTTCTTATCCAGGCTGCCGCCGTTGACACCGATACGGATAGGAATATTTTTCTCTTTGCAGACAGCTACCACCGCTTCCACTCTGTCCTCGCCGCCGATGTTGCCGGGATTGATACGAATTTTGGACGCACCGTTTTGCGCTGCGGCAATAGCAAGCTTGTAATCAAAGTGGATATCCGCCACCAGGGGCATTACCGCCGCCTTCGCGATTTCACCAAACGCTTCCGCCGCCTCCATGTTGGGTACAGCAAGCCGCGCGATCTGGCAACCGGCAGCCTTCAGTGCCTTCAACTGGTCAATAGATCCGGCAATGTCTGTGGTTTTGGTATTGAGCATGGATTGAATGACCACGGGCGCACCGCCGCCAATCGGAATACCGCCTACCTTTATCTGTCTTGTCACAGGCTCACCCCCTGAAAATCGCAAATATATCTTTGAACATAATTACAGCCATCAAGGCAAGAAGCAGGATCATTCCTGCCCCATGGATATAGGCTTCATACTTAGGATCGATCTTCTTTTTCGTTATAGCCTCGACCACGGTGGTCAGCAGCAGTGCCACGACCCGCCCGCCGTCCAACGCCGGAATTGGCAGCATATTCATTACCGCCAGGTTGATGGCAATAAAACCGCCGAAATACAGCAAATTCAAAATCGCATCCACATTGGTTTCCGAAGCCTGAGCTGTTTCAGACATCATCTGGACGATTCCAACAGGACCGGACATATCCGAAAGTCCTGCCTTACCGGTGATCAGCATCTGCAGACTCAGCCGCACGGTACGCACCGTATCCAGAGAGCTACT
>JAZSHB010000056.1:0-6182 GCA_045533015.1 Faecousia sp. | reverse complement strand
TACCTACGACACCGACCGCCGTTTTGAGGCAGAAAGGCTGGGCTTTGTCGGCATTTGCTTAAATTCTCTCGTCGGCGTTTCCGACCGGGACTTCTGTGCCGAGCTGATGAGCGCCCTGTCTATCTTAATGGTCCACCTGTCCCGCTTTTCCGAGGAGATCATCCTGTGGTCTTCCTGGGAGTTTAAGTTTGTGGAGCTGTCCGATGCCTACACCACCGGCTCGTCTATCATGCCCCAGAAGAAAAATCCCGACATGGCTGAGCTTGTCCGGGGCAAGACCGGCAGAGTTTTTGGCGACCTCATGAGCCTGCTGACCACCCTGAAGGGTCTGCCCCTTGCTTACAACAAGGATATGCAGGAGGATAAGGAAAGCGTGTTTGACGCTGTGGATACGGTCAAAATGTGTCTGCAGGTGTTTTCCGGTATGATCGCCACCATGACCGCCAACACCGCCAATATGAAGCGGGCGGCACAGACCGGCTTTATCAACGCCACAGATCTGGCGGACTATCTGGTAAAGAAGGGGCTTCCCTTCCGCAGCGCCTATAAGATCTCCGGTCAGCTGGTGGCGCTGTGCATTCAAAACAACACCGTCCTGGAGGAGCTTCCTCTGGAGACGTATCAGCAGTACAGCGAGCTGTTTGAAGCGGACCTGTATCAGGATATTGACCTTGTGACCTGCGTGGAAAAGCGGTCAAGCGAGGGCGGCACCTCCACTGCGTCGGTCAAGGCGCAGATCGCCTATGTCCGGGAGGTCCTGGCATGACAAAAGTTTTTATTGACGGCAGCGCCGGCACCACAGGTCTGCGGATCGTAGACAGGCTGACCGAGCGAACGGACATCGAACTTCTGGTCCTTCCGGACGAACTGCGCAAAGATCCCGATGCCCGGCGCGATGCCCTTGCCAGCGCAGACATCGCATTTTTGTGTCTGCCTGACGACGCGGCAAGGGAATCTGCTTCCCTGGCACAGGGTCTGCAGGTAAAGATCATCGACACCTCCACCGCCCACCGGGTAGACCCCCAGTGGGTATACGGCATGCCGGAGCTGTCCGGTCTGCGGCAGCGCATCGCAGACAGCGACCGAATCGCCAATCCCGGGTGTCACGCCAGCGGCTTTGTGGCACTGATAGCACCGCTGGTGCAGCAGAGAATCCTTTCCCCGGATACCGCCCTGAGCTGCTTTTCCCTCACCGGCTACTCCGGTGGCGGCAAGAAAATGATCGCTCAATATGAGGCTTCTGACCGTTCACCCCTTTTGAACGCCCCCCGGCAGTACGCACTGACCCAGGCCCACAAGCATCTGCCGGAAATGACCGCGGTGTGCGGCATCGAGAAAACTCCTGTCTTCTGCCCCATCGTGGCAGACTTTTACAGCGGCATGGAGGTGACTGTTCCTCTCCACGCCGGAGATAGCAAGGGTACTGTTCAGGATATCAAAGACCTGTACAGTGCGTACTACAGCAAGGGTCTGATCCATTTTGATGAAAACGCTGACCCGGACGGTCTTTTGTCTGCTGCTGCCTACTCCGGCAGGGATGATATGGGCATTTCCGTTTTCGGAAACGGCGACCGAATCCTGCTCACCGCCCGGTTCGACAATCTGGGCAAGGGTGCCTCCGGTGCAGCGATCCAGAATATGAACCTCCTGCTCGGCATCGATGAAGCCACAGGACTGAATGTATAAAGAGGAAGAGAAATATGGAAATAATTCAAGGCGGCGTGTGTGCCGCAAAGGGCTTTCAGGCAAACGGCATCCACTGTGGCATCCGGCACAACCGGACAAAGCGTGATCTGGCGCTGATCGTCAGCCAGGTCCCTGCTACTGCCGCCGCTGTTTATACCACCAATCTGGTCAAGGGCGCGCCCCTGCTGGTGACAAAGTGTAACCTTGCAGACGGCAAGGCACAGGCAGTCATCTGCAACAGCGGCAATGCCAACACCTGCAACGCTGACGGTATCGAGATCGCCGAAAAAATGTGCGCGCTGGTGCAGCAGCATACGGGCATCCCGGCAGGAGATGTGGTCGTCGCCTCCACCGGTGTCATCGGTCAGCCGCTGGATCTGACCCCCATCAAAAACGGCATGGAGCAGCTGTCTGCCGGTCTGTCTGAAAAGGGCAGTACTGCGGCAGCAGAAGCGATCATGACCACCGACACCGCCATCAAGGAGCTGGCTGTTTCCTTTACCGTCGGAGGCAAGCAATGCCGTATCGGCGGCATTGCCAAGGGCAGCGGCATGATCCACCCCAACATGGCAACCATGCTGGTGTTCATCACCACCGACTGCGCGATCTCCTCCGAAATGCTGGAAAAGGCACTGCCCAGCGACATTCGCAGCACCTTCAATATGCTCTCCATTGACGGCGACACCTCCACCAACGACATGGTAACTGTCCTTGCCAACGGTATGGCAGGAAACCCGGAGATCACCGCCGAGGGTGCGGACTTTGCCGCCTTTATGCAGGCGCTGAACACCATCACGGTATATCTGTGCCGAGCCATAGCCAGCGACGGCGAGGGTGCTACAAAGCGCCTGGAATGCAAGGTCTCCGGTGCGCCCACTCTGGATGCTGCCAGAAAGTGCGCCAAAAGCGTCGTCTGCTCCAGCCTTCTGAAGGCTGCCATGTTCGGCGCGGATGCCAACTGGGGCAGAGTGCTGTGCGCCATTGGCTACAGCGGTGCGGATATCGACATCAGCAAGATCGGTGTCTCTTTCCGCAGCGCCAAGGGTACAGTGGCAGTATGCCGCAACGGCAGCGGTGTGCTGTTCAGCGAGGAGCTTGCCAAGGAGATCCTCCTGGAAAATGAGATCGAGATTCTCGTCACCCTGGACAGCGGCGAATACGAAGCCTGCGCCTGGGGCTGCGACCTTACCTATGACTATGTAAAGATCAACGGCGACTACCGTACATAAATCGGTCATTGCGAACCAGCGACCGATGTCACTGGTGTGGCAATCCCCTTCATACGATAATCAGTACAATACTGTTATGCAGTGCCTGCCGGCGGCGTTCCTTTCTTGTTTCGCCAAGAAAGGAACCAAAGAACGCGACATATGGGAGGGGCTGAGCGATGCGCTCCCGCGCACAAACCGCCCCTCCCCTATGTACCCCTCCTGCGCATCGCCGGAGGTGCAGCATAAGGTTTCGGTTCGATTTTTTAGTGTTTTAACAATCCGATAAAGAGGAAAAGCAGAGGTTTTGATTATGCACAATGAATTTACCAACGCACAGCGGGCAGAAGTTTTGACCGCAGCGCTTCCCTATATCAAAAAGTACAGCGGCAAGATCGTCGTTATCAAGTACGGCGGCAACGCCATGGTCAATGAGCAGCTCAAGCAGCAGGTGATGGAGGATATCGCTCTGCTGTGGCTCATCGGTGTTAAGGTGGTCCTGGTCCACGGCGGCGGTCCGGAGATCAGCCAGACTATGGAAAAGCTGGGCAAGGAGGCTGTCTTCGTGGACGGTCTGCGGGTTACCGACAAGGAGACTGTGGACATTGTTCAGATGGTGCTCGCAGGTAAGGTAAATAAATCTCTGGTAAACCTCATCCAGATGAAGGGCGGTCACGCCGTAGGTCTTTCCGGCATCGACGGCGGCATCATCGAGGCAAAGATGAAAAACGAAGCTCTGGGCTATGTGGGTCAGATCACCAAGATCCGCACCCAGCCTATCACCGACCTTTTGGAAAAAAATTACATCCCGGTGATCTCCACCGTCGCCAGCGACCGCCAGGGCAACACCTATAATATCAACGGCGATACTGCCGCCGCCTATATCGCAGGTGCGCTGGAGGCAGAACGGCTCATTATGATGACGGATATCGCCGGTATCCTCCGGGATAAAGACGATCCCTCCACCCTCATCCCCCATGTAACGGTCACAGAAGCAAAGACTCTGTATGACCAGGGCATCGTCTCCGGTGGCATGATTCCCAAGGTAGACTGCTGCATCGAAGCCATTGAGCACGGTGTCAAGCATGTGGTCATCATGGACGGCAGAATCCCCCACTCTATCCTCATGGAGCTGCTCACCGACGAGGGCGCAGGCACCATGGTCACGAAAGGCTGATACTATGAGCATTATCTCTCTTGATCAAGCATTTGTCGCCCCCACCTACGGGCGTTTCCCCGTGGAGCTTGTCTCCGGCAAGGGCTGTCTGCTCACCGGCAGTGACGGAAAGCAGTATATCGATCTGACCTCCGGCATCGGTGTCAACGCCCTGGGTGTGGCTGACGAAGAATGGATCGCCGCGGTAACCGCACAGCTGGGTCAGCTGCAGCATTGCTCCAACCTCTATTATGCCAGCCCCTGTGCCAAACTCGCCCAGCAGCTGTGCGAAAGGACCGGCATGAAGAAGGTCTTCTTCTCCAACTCCGGTGCAGAATCCAACGAGTGCGCCATTAAGTACGCCCGGAAATACTCCCAGGACAAAAAGGGTGCGCAGTACAGCACCATCATCACCCTGAAAAACAGCTTCCACGGCAGGACGCTGACCACCCTGGCAGCTACCGGTCAGGACCATTTCCACGCCCTGTTCCAGCCCTTGACGCCCGGTTTTGTCCATGTGGCTGCCGGTGATATCCAGGGACTGAAAAATCTGGTCGATACCCTTCCTGTGGCAGGCATTATGATGGAGTGCGTCCAGGGCGAGGGAGGCGTTGTCCCGCTGAGCCGGGAATTTGTCTCTGCCGCGGCAGAGCTGTGCGCGCAAAATGACATTCCGCTGATGATCGACGAGGTGCAGACCGGCAACGGCCGCACCGGCAAACTCTACAGCTATATGCACTTTGGCATCCAGCCGGATATCGTGTCCACCGCAAAGGGACTGGGCGGCGGTCTTCCCATCGGTGCCACATTGCTCGGCGAAAAGGTCCAGAATGTCCTGGGACCCGGCGACCACGGCTCCACCTACGGCGGCAACCCTGTTTGCTGTGCCGGTGCGCTGAGCATCCTGCAGCGGCTGGATGATGCGCTGCTTGCCCAGGTCAAGGAAAAGAGCGACTATATTTTCACCGCCCTTGCAGGTGCCGAAGGCGTGGAAAGCGTCACCGGTATGGGCTTAATGATCGGCATCAAACCCGTGAAGAACAATAAAGAAATCGTTGCAAAATGTATGGAAAACGGTGTCCTGTGCCTGACAGCAAAGGATAAGATCCGTTTGCTGCCGGCGCTGAATATCCCCATGGAGCAACTGCAGCAAGCCGTCGAAGTCATCAAGCAGGCTTGCAAGTAAATTCCCGTCACCGGATATGGAGGAACATCCTATGAATTTGAAAAATAAGAGCTTTCTGAAGCTTCTGGACCTTACCCCTGACCAGATCAGCGGTCTGCTTTCTCTATCCGCCGAGCTGAAGGCACAGAAAAAGGCAGGCATCCCTCACCGGCTGTGCGAGGGTAAGTCCATCGCCCTTGTGTTTGAAAAGACCAGCACCCGGACCCGCTGTGCCTTTGAGGTAGCGGCAGCGGATCTGGGTATGCACCCCGTGTATCTGGACCCCAAAAGCTCCCAGATGGGCAAAAAGGAGTCCATTGCCGATACCGCCCGGGTTCTGGGCAGAATGTTCGACGGCATTGAGTACCGGGGCTTCGGTCAGCAGATCGTGGAAACGCTGGCGCAGTACGCCGGTGTCCCTGTTTGGAACGGCTTGACCAACGAGTTCCATCCTACCCAGATCCTGGCTGACTTTCTGACGATACAGGAGCATTTCGGTTCGCTTACAGGCAAGAAGCTTGTCTACATGGGTGATGCCCGGTACAATATGGGCAATTCTCTGATGGTTGGCTGCGCAAAGATGGGTATGCACTTCGTTGCCTGCGCCCCGGAGAAGTATTTCCCCAACGCGGAATTGATCGCCCAATGTCAGGCGATCGCCAAGGAAACCGGCGCTGTCCTGGAATTTATCACCGACCCCATGACCGCTGTCAAGGGTGCCCATGTGATCTACACCGATGTATGGGTGTCCATGGGCGAGCCGGACAGCGTCTGGCAGGAGCGTATTGAGGAGCTGAGCCCCTACCGGGTGACCATGGCGCTAATGGATGCCGCCGGTGCCCAATGCCGGTTCATGCACTGCCTGCCTGCGTTCCACGACCTGAACACCGAGATCGGCAAGGATGTTTACAGCAAGTTCGGCATCGACTGCATGGAGGTCACCGACGAGGTCTTTGAAAGCGAACGG
>JAZSHB010000130.1:0-8590 GCA_045533015.1 Faecousia sp. | reverse complement strand
ATGACAATTGGTTGATGCTTGTCGGTAAACAGCCCGACAAATTGGAATTTGACTGCCGCAGGAGCGATACCGGGCGGCGCAGGGCAAAAACGACACCCTGCGCAGTTCGTGCGCATTGCCTGTCGGGGCTACCCGACAAATCGGGATTTATCAGGTGGTGTGGGGTGATAGGCACAAAGGAAAATGAAGGAAATCTTGCAAACTATTGCAAAAATGCGGACAATCATGCACAAAACCCTGGGAAAAGATGGTTTTTGTGAAAAATAACATGAAAGTATTTATGTACGCTCTTGCATTTTGTTACCTATTTTTAGCAAAAAACTGTTGCGTAAAGGAAAAGTCTCTGGTAAAATAAATCCACATTCAATAAAATGGAGGAATCAACCATGCATTATATTGACGAGATCAAGCAGCGTGTGATCGACCAGAACCCCGGTATGCCCGAGTTCCACCAGGCGGTGGAGGAGGTGCTGGAGTCTCTGCGTCCTGTTATCGAGAAGAATGAGGAGCGTTACCGCAAGGTGGCGCTGCTGGAGCGCCTGACAACACCGGAGCGTGTGGTCATGTTCCGTGTTCCCTGGGTGGATGACCAGGGTCAGGCACATGTGAACAACGGCTACCGTGTCCAGTTCAACGGTGCCATCGGACCCTACAAGGGCGGTCTGCGTTTCCACCCCACGGTCAACCTGAGCGTTATGAAGTTCCTCAGCTTCGAGCAGAACTTCAAAAACGCGCTGACCGGTCTGCCTATGGGCGGCGCAAAGGGCGGCTCTGACTTCGACCCCAAGGGCAAGTCTGACAACGAGATCATGCGCTTCTGCCAGAGCTTTATGACGGAGCTGTACCGTTACATCGGCGCTGACGAGGATGTACCTGCCGGTGATATCGGCGTAGGTGCCCGTGAGATCGGCTATCTGTTCGGACATTACCGCCGCATCCGCGGTGCATACCAGGGCGGCGTGCTCACCGGTAAGGGTCTGAGCTACGGCGGCTCCATCGGCAGAACCGAAGCCACCGGCTACGGTCTTTTGTACCTGACTGACGAGCTGCTCAAGTGCAACGGCAAGGACCTGAAGGGTCTGACCGTGGCGGTTTCCGGCGCGGGCAATGTTGCCACCTACGCCATCCAGAAGGCATGGCAGCTGGGGGCGAAGCCCGTTACCTGCTCTGATTCCACCGGCTGGATCTACGATCCCGAGGGTATCGATGTGGAGCTGCTGCGCCAGGTCAAGGAGGTCAAGCGCGCCCGTCTGACCGAGTACGCTGCTGCCCGTCCCAGCGCCCAGTATCACGAGGGCAAGGGCGTGTGGACGGTCAAGTGTGATGTGGCGCTGCCCTGCGCGACCCAGAACGAGCTGCTGCTGGACGATGCCAAGGCACTGGTGGCAAACGGCTGCTTCTGCGTCTGCGAGGGCGCGAATATGCCCACCTCCCTGGAGGCTACCAAGTACCTGCAGGAAAACGGTGTGCTGTTCTGCCCCGGCAAGGCTGCCAATGCAGGCGGTGTGGCAGTTTCCGGTCTGGAAATGTGCCAGAACTCCGAGCGCCGCAGCTGGAGCCTGGAGGAAGTGGACGGCATGCTGCATAACATCATGCTGGGCATCTTCCATAATCTGGACGATGCAGCCAGAGAGTACGGCATGGAGGGTAACTATGTTGCCGGTGCCAACATTGCAGGCTTCCTGAAGGTCGCGGACGCAATGCTCCTGCAGGGTGTTGTGTAATTCAATACAGAATGAGATCGAGGAGCGTTCCCACCCGGGAACGCTCCTTTTTGCGTCAAATCCGCATTTATCAAGCAGTCTGACGATCAATAATGGACAATGGATAATGGACAATGGACAATGATCGTGTCGCCTTTGGCGACTATTTCATTATTTTTGCAGAAAATACCATAATTGTCCACTGTCAATTGCCCATTACCGGTGGGTCTTGTGACATTTTAGGTGGGAATGTTTGGCTTTGTATTGTATGTGGTAAAAATAAGGTATTAAAGGGTGTCTGAATTGTGCTTTTTGCCGGATTAAGGGGGGCGCGTCAAGTTGACACACACTGAAAAATAAGGTATAATCATCGAAATATAAGGGATATTGCGTCCGAAAGGAAGGAATATACAATGGAAAGAAAAGATAGTGAGCAGATGATCTATTTGAAGGACTTGCTGTTTGCAGCGCTGTACCGGTGGAAAACGGTGCTGGCGGTGGCAGCGGTGCTGGCTGTGGTCCTGGGCGGCGTCCGGGGATTGTCCGGCTTTCAGGCAATGCAAAGCAGCAGCGACCAGGCGTACCTGGAGCAGGTAGCGCAGTATGAACAGGCGGTGGAGATCGCCCAGCAAAAGGTAGATTCTGCCCAGTTATGGGTGGACAGCCACCAGGAGTATATAGAAGATTCTGTTCTTATGCAGCTGGATCCCCGGGGCTACTATGAAGCACAGGTGGTCCTGCATGTACAGACGGATTATCAGATATTGCCCGGCATGAGCTACCAGAATCCGGACCGGACCAACACGGTCCTGGGTGCCTATGAAACGGTCCTCACAGGTGGGGACGCTGTCCAGGCGCTGGCGACCGTCTTGGAGACCCAGAAACAGTATGTATCTGAGCTGATGGCAGTACGGGTCAACAGCGATATGGATACCGTTACAGTCAGCGTAAAGACCGTGACGCAGGAGGGTGCCCAGGCGGTCCTGGAGGTCCTGCTGCAGCAGATACAGGCTGCCAGCGGTCTTGTTGCAGATACTGTCGCGCCCCATACCCTGCGCATCCTGGAGCAGACCGTCAATATGCAGGTGGACCTGTCCCTGGCAGATACCCAGACCCGGGAAGCTGCCCGTATGACAGAGCTTATGAGCGCCCTGGAAGCAGCAGAAGCAGAGTGTGCTGCTTTGGCAGCGCCTGCAGCTGCCAGCGCTTCCGGTGTGGTGAAGCAGATCGTTATTTTTGCGGTTTTGGGTGCGGTCCTGGGCGTGTTTGCGGCAGTTTGCGTGATCTGGGTGATGCACATTTGCAGCAACAAGGTCTACTCGGCGCGGACACTCAGTAACCGCACCGGTGTCAAGACCATCGGCTGCATCAGCGCCGGCAGTTCCAAGGGTATCGACCTGTGGCTGAAGAAGCTGGAGGGTCGGAAAACAGGAGACGAAGAGGACCAGCTGGCAATGATCGCTGTGGATATCTGCTGCCGTGCAGAGGGTGCGCAGCGTCTGCTGGTGACCGGCAGCGGTGATACCCAGGCGTTGGCAGAGGCGCTGCGCAAGCAGCTGCCGGGGGTACAGATCGATACCGGCAGCATCCTGGACAGCGGCGCTGCGCTGGAGGCATTGCACCGCTGCGATGCGGTGGTGCTCATGGAGGTCTGCGGTGCGTCCAGCTACCGCGGGGTCAGCCGTGAGGCGGAAATGATCTGCGACTACAAAAAGAAGCTCCTTGGATGCGTGCTGATAGGTGGATAAATTATGAAGATATTTGTAACAGGTGTTGGCGGTCAGCTGGGTCATGACATCATCAACGAGCTATATAGCCGGGGCATCGAGGGCGTCGGCAGCGATATCGCGCCCGTGTACAGCGGCATTGCCGACGGCTCGGCTGTGACCACTGCCCCGTATTATCCCATGGATATTACGGATCCGGAAAGTGTCGCAGCGGTCCTGGAGACGGTGAAGCCCGACGCGGTGATCCACTGTGCTGCGTGGACGGCGGTGGACGCTGCGGAGGAGGAAGAAAACATCCCCAAGGTCCGGGCGATCAACGCCGGCGGCACACGCAATATCGCCGGTGTCTGCAAGGCGCTGGGCTGTAAGATGGTCTATATTTCCACAGACTATGTCTTTGACGGACAGGGAGAAGCCCCCTGGGTGCCGGACTGCAAGGATTACAAGCCCTTGAATGTGTACGGTCAGACCAAGCTGGAGGGTGAGCTGGCAGTGGCGGAAACCCTTGAGAAGTATTTCATTGTCCGCATTGCCTGGGTCTTTGGAAAAAACGGCAATAATTTCATTAAGACCATGCTGGGGCTCTCGGAAAAATATGATGCCCTGCGGGTGGTGTGCGACCAGATCGGTACGCCCACCTATACCCTGGACCTGTCCCGGCTGCTGGTGGATATGGTGCTGACGGACAAGTACGGCTATTACCACGCCACCAACGAAGGCGGCTATATCAGCTGGCATGACTTTGCCTGCGAGATCTTCCGGCAGGCAGGCAAGCAGATGACAGTTACCCCGGTCACCACGGCTGAGTATGGAATTTCCAAGGCGGCACGCCCCTTCAACAGCCGGCTGGACAAGTCTAAGCTGGTGGAAAACGGCTTTACACCGCTGCCTGCCTGGCAGGATGCCCTTGCAAGATATCTGAAAGAAATAGAGGAGTAATTATGGGTCAGATCAAAGTAGAGAAGAATGTAGGCGGTATCGAAGGGCTGTGTGTCATTACCCCTGCGGTCCACGGCGATAGCCGGGGCTATTTCATGGAGACCTATAGCCAAAGAGATATGGAAGAGGCAGGGCTGGACATCCAATTTGTTCAGGATAACCAGTCAATGTCTACCAAGGGCGTGCTGCGGGGACTGCACTTCCAGAAGAATTTCCCCCAGACCAAGCTGGTCCGGGCGATCAAGGGCAGCGTCTTTGATGTTGCCGTGGATCTGCGCGCCGGGTCAAGCACCTACGGCAAGTGGTACGGCGTGCTGCTGACCGAGGAGAATAAGAAGCAGTTTCTCATCCCCAGGGGCTTTGCCCATGGCTTCCTGGTGCTGACGGATACGGCGGAGTTTTGCTATAAATGCGATGACTTTTATCATGCCAACGACGAAGGCGGTCTTGCCTGGAACGATCCCGCTATCGGCATCCAGTGGCCGGAGCTGACCGGAGATTACCCCGGAGACGCAAGTGCCCAGGGCTATACGCTCGCTGACGGCACGCCTCTGAACCTTTCCGAGAAGGACCAGAAATGGCAGTGCCTTGCCAATACTTTCCAGTTTTAAGGAGACAGGTCATGCAGCATGTATTTATTATCGGCAGCAAGGGGATTCCCGGTGCCTACGGCGGGTATGAGACCTTTGTGGATAAGCTCACAGAGTACCACCAAAACAACGAGGATATCCGCTACCATGTAGCATGCAAGGACACGCAAGTCAGGGAAGAGCTGTATCATAACGCCCGGTGCTTTCACATTAAGGTCCCCAACATCGGACCTGCCCAGGCGATCTGGTATGATGTAGCAGCCCTTTCAGCGTGCTGCAAATATATCGAAGAAAACAAGATCCAAAAGCCTATTATCTATATTCTTGCCTGCCGGATCGGTCCTTTTATGGGATACTACACCAAGAAGATCCACCGGCTGGGCGGCAAGGTATATGTTAACCCGGACGGACACGAATGGCTCCGCGCCAAGTGGCCCGCCCCGGTGCGCAGGTACTGGAAAGTATCTGAGGCAATGATGGTGAAGCAGGCAGACTTGATGGTCTGCGACAGCAAGAACATTGAAAAGTATATTCAGGAAAGCTATGCTGCTTACAAGCCTGCAACCACCTTTATCGCCTACGGTGCAGAGACCCGTCAGAGCCGCTTGGCAGACGATGATGAAAAGCTGCTGAGTTGGTACGCTGCCCATGGTCTGCAGGCGAAGGAATACTACCTGGTGGTAGGGCGTTTTGTTCCGGAGAACAACTATGAGACCATGATCCGGGAGTTCATGAAGAGCAAAACGGAAAAGGTCTTCGCCATCATCACCAATGTAAACGATAAATTCCTGGCAGAGCTGGAAGAAAAGCTGCACTACCGGCAAGACAGCCGCATCCGGTTTGTAGGCACTGTGTATGACCAGGAGCTTCTGATGAAGATCCGGGAAAACGCTTACGGCTATTTCCACGGACACGAGGTGGGCGGCACCAACCCCAGCTTGCTGGAGGCACTGGGCTGTACAGACCTGAACCTGCTGCTGAATGTGGGCTTCAACCGGGAGGTGGCAGAGGAAGCTGCGCTGTACTGGAGCAAGGCGCCCGGCGACCTGGCGGCGCTGATCGAGCATGCCGATACATTGTCTGCAGACCACATCGCCGGCTTGGGAGAAAAAGCAAAAGCGCGTATTGCCACAGCTTATAGCTGGCAGTTTATTTGCGATGAATATAAAAAGCTGTTTTTAGACGGCAGTGGAGAGAATTGAATGGAAAGAAAAAAGCTTACATTCCGGGACGCACAGCTGGGTGCTTTGGAAGTGCTGAAGCAGCTGTCCGCCCTGTGTGACGAAAAGGGTTGGAAATATTTCCTGGCTTACGGTTCTATGCTGGGCGCTGTCCGGCATAAGGGAATCATTCCCTGGGACGATGACATCGATATTATGATGCCCCGTCCGGATTATGAAGCGATGCGCAAATATTTTGCGCAGAACGAAGACAGCCTGATTCCCCTGAAGCTGTTTGAAAAAGCGGCTGTGCCCGAATATCCCCATATGATCGCCCGGGTCAGCGATCAGCGCTATCACCTTGTTTTTGATAACGAAAAGGATTACGGTATCGGTCTGTTTGTGGATGTGTATCCCCTGGACGGTGTGGGCAATGACTACGCCCAGGCGGTCAAGCTGATAAAAAAGACAAAACGGCTGGCATCGCTGTGCTTTTTGACCGGCAGAAAATCCTTCGGTGTGGACAACACCTATTCCACAGTGAAGATGCTGATCAAATTCCCTGCCTATTGCTGGGCGAAGCTGTGGGGCAACCGGCATTATATCAACAGGCTGGAGAAGCTGTCCCAAACCTACGATTACAACACAAGCAAATACATTGCCTGTGCCAGCTGGCCGGAGGGATTCCACGGCGGTCAGGAACGGGATATTTTCGAAAGGGCGGTACTTGAGGAGCTGATCGAGGTGCCTTTTGAGGATACTACGGTCAAGATCCCCGCAGCCTACGATACATTTTTGACGAAGATCTACGGCGATTATATGCAGTGTCCCCCGGAGGACAAGAGAACGACAAACCATACTTATGACGCATACCAGCTGTAACACACCTTTTTAGGAGGAATGGAAATATGCAAGCAGTTATTTTGGCAGCAGGAATGGGAAGACGCCTGAAAGAGCTGACCCAGAATAATACCAAATGCATGGTCAAGGTCAACGGTGTGACACTGATCGACCGGATGCTCCATCAAATTGATAAGCATAACCTCTCCCGCATTGTGGTCGTGGTTGGCTATGAGGGACAAAAGCTGATCGATTATATCGCTACCCTGGATATCAAAACACCCATCGTATATGTGGACAATCCGATCTACAACAAGACCAATAACATCTACTCGCTGGGTCTTGCCAAAGATAAATTACTGGAAGACGACACGCTGCTGTTTGAATCCGACCTTATTTTTGAAGATTCTCTGATCGATATTCTTTTGGAGGATCCCCGGGAAACGCTTGCTCTGGTGGACAAGTACGAAAGCTGGATGGACGGTACCTGCGTGAAGCTCAGCGCCGACGACAGTATCGAGGAATTCATCCCCGGCAAGAAGTTTAAGTTCAACGAGATCAAAGACTACTATAAGACCGTAAATATCTATAAATTCAGCAAGCATTTTTCTGAGAAGTACTATGTTCCCTTCCTGGAGGCTTATCAGGAGGCGCTGGGCGTTAACGAGTATTATGAGCAGGTGCTGCGGGTCATCACCATGCTGGACGATCCTGCGATCAGAGCGAAAAAGCTCAGCGGTCAGCTCTGGTATGAGATCGATGACATCCAGGATCTGGATATTGCTACCTCTATGTTTACCCCGGATGAGGAGGAGAAGGTCGATCTGATGGCAGGTCGCTATGGCGGTTACTGGCGCTATCCCCAGCTGTTGGACTTCTGCTATCTGGTCAACCCCTATTTCCCACCGCAAAAGCTGATGGATGAGATCAAGGCAAGCTTTGAAAAGCTGATGACCCAGTACCCCTCCGGTATGCGGGTGAATGCGCTGCTGGCGGCAAAGAATTTTGATGTCCGGCAGGAAAATATTCTGGTGGGCAACGGTGCAGCAGAGCTGATCAAAGCGTTTATGCAGCAGCAAAGCGGCAAGGTGGGCTTCGTAAGACCTACCTTTGAGGAATATCCCAACCGTTACTGCAAGGATGGCGCAGTTGTCTTTGTGCCCCAGAATCCGGATTTTAGCTATACGGCTGCAGATCTGATGGCATTTTTCACCGGCAAGGAGATCACAAGCCTTGTAGTGGTCAACCCGGAGAATCCCTCCGGCAACTATATCCCCAAGGCAGATCTTATAAAGCTGGCAGATTGGGCGAAGGAACAGGGCATTCGCTTGCTGATCGATGAATCCTTCGTGGACTTTGCCCAGGAGGAGAACAGCTCCCTGATCTGTCAGGAGATTCTGGATCAGTATGCCGATCTGTATGTGATGAAGAGTATCTCCAAGTCCTACGGCGTACCGGGCCTTCGTCTGGGTGTTCTGGCATCCGGCGATCTGGGCGGTATTGCTGCGCTGAAGAAGGATGTGGCGATCTGGAATATTAATTCTTTTGCTGAGTTCTATATGCAGATCGCGGAAAAGTATCAGAAGGACTATGTTGCAGCGCTGAAGCTGTTTAAGCAGGAACGCAGCCGC
>JAZSHB010000043.1:0-26137 GCA_045533015.1 Faecousia sp. | reverse complement strand
CCCCCCCGCTCTGCACATATGGCCTGTTTTCCACCAAAGACGCCCCGCCTATGGGTGGCGTGTTTTTTGCTTTTTGTGCCACGGCACACGGGATGCTTTTATTTTCTTTCCCGGATAAACATGGGCGTCATTTTTGGCTTGTTGAAGACCTGGATGAACCGTTCGCATTTGACTAGGAACGCATAGTACACATTGTAGCCACAGCCAAACATGGATTCTGTGTTGCCCATACCCTTTGCCAAGATCACATCCGCTTTCTCCAGGGCGGCTTTTGCCTCCTTACCGATCAGATCAATGGCTGTGCCACCGATGGCTGTTCCGTTATCGATCACCGGGAAGGGGATGTTCACAGCCGCCGCGTCCTCCCGTGTGGCATCGTTGGATACCGGCTTGCCCCGGACGCAGAAGGTGATCTCTACCTGGGGATATGCCCTGTGCAGCTGCTCTGCCAGCACCCGGTCAAACACGATCTCACCGGCATTGTCCGTGATGTACAAAAGCTGTTTGCCTTTGGCAAGATCTTCACAAAACGCCTGATATGCGCTTCGATCCAAGTCCAGCTGCTGTGCACCGTCGAGCATCCGGTCCA
This sequence comes from Faecousia sp., assembly GCA_045533015.1. Classification (GTDB taxonomy): domain Bacteria; phylum Bacillota; class Clostridia; order Oscillospirales; family Oscillospiraceae; genus Faecousia. Next base: position 25,548 of record JAZSHB010000043.1, on the reverse strand, counting down.
GCTGTGCAAAGCCGACCTCCCCCTGCAGGGCAGAAAAGTCGATATAATTGCCCAGCACCGCAAACTGCAGCGCAGCATACACCGGGTCGGAGGCTGCCTCTACCCGGCTATAGATCTGTGGCAGCCGTTCCAGGACGAACCGGTTGGAAAATTTCTTTTCCTCTGTCAGCCGGTCCGGGTTCACACCGTAAAACTGTTGCATCAGCTGATCTGTCATCGCACCCAGACGGGTAGAGTCCAGATCCTTCGGCGCGTCCAGAAATTCCTGCATCAGAAGCTTGGCAAACTGCGTTGCCTTGTCGTCATCGCCCAACGACCGCGCCATGGCAAGACGCTTGCGAAAGTGGCACTCAACACACAGACTGTTGATAGGAATACTCATGTCTTTTGTCCTTCCTTAACAGCGCTGCCGTCCTCCAAAAGCGACATGGACAGCGCTAAAACTGCCGGATCCTGGGAGCTGTTTTCCAGCTGCACCTGTCCCGGACCGTCATATAAGAGTCCCACCTGGGCTAACCTGCGGTAAGTTTCCCGGGCTGTGCCGGCACCACCGTCCAGGATCGCGGTATTGCTTCCCAGGATCTTACCGACTGTTTCTGCTGCAAAGGGGTAGTGGGTACAGCCCAGCACCACCGCGTCCAGCTTGCCGGCATAAGGCTCCAATGCCGGACGCAGAAGCTGCTCTACCTGTGCGTCATTCCGGTGACCTGCCTCCACCAGTTCTGCCAGTGCCGGGACCGGGATAGTGCTGACGGTAACGCCGGGAAACCGTTCTACCTGCTGATTGAACTTTTCCTCCCGCAGGGTCACCGGTGTCGCCATGACCCCAATGTGACCGCCGGGGAATCGGTCCGCTGCCAGCTTGAGCGCAGGTTCGATACCGATAATAATGGTATCCGGGTATTTCTCCCGGAGCGCGGTTATCGCTGCCGAGGTGGCAGTATTGCAGGCGACGACCAGCGCTTTGATCCCCCGTGCCATCAGCATTTCAGCCGCCTCAAGGGTCAGCTGCCGCACCTGCTCGGTGGACCGCTTGCCGTAAGGGGCGTTTGCCGAGTCGCCGAAGTACAGGAACTTCTCCCGGGGCATCACCCTGACCAGCTCCCGCAGCACGCTGATACCGCCTACGCCGGAGTCAAATACAGCGATATATTCATCTTTGGTATGCATTTCATCACCAGCTTTATTGTCTGTCTGCAATGATTGTAGCAAAAACTGTACCAGGTTGCAACTGATAAAAATCCCGGAAGGCAATTCTTTTGAAGGCACGGAAACTTTAGGGTTTATTGACAACACAAAAATATTATTATAGAATTATCGCAGGTATGGAGGTAAATGCCATGAAGAAAGCTGTGAAGAACATCCTTCGTCATTCCCTTTCCCTTTTTGCTCCCTTATTCAGCAAAAAAAGCGTGATAGACGAACAGACTGCGCGAAGCGTTCTCTCTGACTGCTCTGCTTCTCCGGTCGGTAGTGCCATAACAAACAATACGCGCATGTTGCCGGATACCTGCGACCTGCAAATCATTGTTCCTGCGTATAATGTAGAAAAGTACCTGGAAACGTGTATACAGTCTGTCTTATCCCAAAAAACGAAGTATACATATCGCATTGTCCTGATCGATGACGGTGCAACGGATATGACGCCCCAAATCGCAGATCGGTTTGCCACCGATGCGCGAGTAACTGTAATACACCAAAAGAACAAAGGCTTTTCCGGCGCACGAAATACAGGATTAAAAACACTCTTTGGCAAATACATTATGTTTTTGGATTCTGACGACTGCCTTTGTCCTGGCGCGATCGACGCATTGTTAGATTCCGCGTTTCAAAATGATTGTGACATTGTTGAAGGCGGTGCATATTACTGGTCAGGAGAACAAACGCGCATTTGTTTCCGTTATGAAGAAAATAAGCAACTGAATACTGCTCTCGGAAATCTTCACGGTCAACCCTGGGCAAAAGTTTATAAGGCGGAATGCTTGGAAAAGCTTTGTTTCCCGGAAGGTTTCTGGTTTGAAGATTCGTTTTTGTCTTTCTTGCTGTACCCAACTGTTAAAAATGTCCACGTGGTGAAAGACATGATTTATATGTACAGACAAAACGGCAGCGGAATCACCGCAACCTTTAAGGGAAGGCCAAAATCGATCGATTCCTATTGGGTAACAGAAGCGATGATGCGGGATCGCGCGCGCTTAGGTCTCGCTAATGACGCATTCCTTCTGGAAAAATTCTGCAGACAAATAAAGCTGAATTATAACAGAATGTCCGGCATGGAAGAGAAGGTCCAGGAATGTGCCTTCGTTTTGTCTTGCGAGCTTTTGAAAAATCATTTCTCGCCGGAGATCCTGTCAGGTAGCAAAAACGCCCTTATCAAAATCCTTCTCAACAAGGATTGGGGTGCTTACAAATTGTACTGCAGGATTCCTTGATCGCAGATTATAGGAACCCTGCTATACCGCTTTTCATATATAAATCCCCGAAAATTCCGTGACAGTATCACAGAATTTTCGGGGATAAAGTTACTTCGTGCCGAAGATCCGGTCGCCGGCATCGCCCAGACCGGGGACGATATAGGCGTGCTCATTGAGCTTTTCGTCCTGTGCCGCCAGGTAAATATCCACATCCGGGTGTGCCTCCTGGACAGCCTTTACGCCCTCGGGGCAGCCGATAATGTTCATCATAATGATATTCTGGCAGCCGTGCTGCTTGAGGAAATCGATCGCCGCCACGGCACTGCCGCCGGTAGCCAGCATGGGATCTACCACGAACACCTGCCGGTTTGCGATATCCTCCGGCAGCTTGCAGTAGTATTCCACAGGCATATGGGTCTGCGGATCCCGGTACAAACCGATATGACCGATCTTCGCCGAGGGAATCAGGTCTACCATGGCATCGACCATACCAAGACCGGCACGCAGGATCGGGATGATCGCCAGTTTTTTTCCTGCCAGTCTGCGGCATTTAGCCATGGCAACAGGTGTCTGCACTTCCACTTCCTTCGTGGGCAGATTCCGGGTCGCTTCGTAGCACATCAGACCGGAGATCTCGCTGATAAGCTCACGAAATTCCTTGACAGAGGTATTCTTGCTGCGCAGGATCGCCAGCTTATGCTGGATCAGGGGATGCTCCAAAACATGTACGGTGCCCATAATATATCTCCTTTATTTATCTTTCTTTTCCAGGCGTTCCCGTTCTGCCTGGGAGAGTCTGAGGTAATTCGGCTGCAAGGCAGCGCCGTCGTCCGGCTCGCCGGCAGCGATTTTTGCGTACGCTGCCAGTCCTACACCGGCTGCACGCTGATGAAGCCGGTGCTCCGGTGGCAGAACCAGCGCCGGCACAGCTTCCTGTAGCGTATTATAGCATAAAATGCTGCCGTCGCCAACCAGAAAAATGGGGCCCTCCAAATTTTTTATTTCCTGCTTCAGCGCCTCCAGGGAGATCGCCCTATCCGGACAGCATCTTTCGAGCCGCCCCTCCCGGGCATGGAACAGGGCGTTATACACCTGCTCCCGTCGGGCATCCATTACCGGCAGGACATAGCCGTTGTGCACGCCCAGCTGCAGCGCCATCGCCTCCAGTGTGGACACGCCATAGCACGCAAGCGTACCGCCCCAGGCAAAGCCCTTTGCCGCCGCAACACCGATGCGCACACCGGTGAAACTGCCCGGACCTGCCGCCACCGCAACTGCCTGGATCTGCTGGGGCGTATAGCCGCAGCTTTCGATCAGAGCCTGTGCCATGGGCAGGATCGTCTGGCTGTGGGTCAGTCCTGTGTTCTGATAGCTTTCTCCCAGGAGCTTGTCATCGTCCAAAAGCGCCACAGACCCTGCCTTGGCGGAGGTCTCAAAAGCTAATATGAGCAAGCGTGTCTACCCCCTCTATGGTGATTTTTCGGGAATTTTCCTCTGTTTTTTCTATGCGCACCCGGACAGCGCCCTCCATAGCTTCGCTTACATTTTCGCTCCACTCCACGGCGCAGACACCGCCCCGCTGAAGATAGTCCTCCCAGCCGATATCCCAGAGGTCATCGGCACAGCTCAGCCGGTACATATCAAAATGAAACAGGGGCATCCGCCCGGAAAGATATTCGTTTACTATGGTATAGGTGGGACTGGTGATCGGATCCGTCGCGCCCAGACCCCGTGCCAGACCCCGGGTGAAAGCCGTTTTGCCTGCGCCCAGATCGCCCTCATAGGCAATGACAGTCCCAGGTGTGAGAACCGCACCCAATGCCTGTCCCACTGCCTCCGTCTGCGCAGGGGAATTTGTTGTGTACTGCATATTCTTTTTCCTTATTGTGCGTTTTTCAATTTTTCTGCCTGATCGGCAGTTGCCAGGGCATCGATCAGCTCGTCCAGACCCCCGTCCATGACCGAATCGATCTTGTAAAGGGTCAGACCGATCCGGTGATCCGTCACCCTGCCTTGGGGGAAATTGTAGGTGCGGATACGCTCGTTGCGCATACCGCTGCCAACCTGACTGCGGCGCATGCCGGTTACCTGCTGATCCTGCTTTTCCTGCTCGATCTCGTATAGCTTGGAGGCGAGCATACGCATACACTTCTCACGGTTTTGCAGCTGACTGCGCTCCTCCTGGCATGCCACCACCAGCCCTGTGGGCTTGTGGATCAGCCGGACGGCAGAGCTTGTCTTGTTCACATGCTGACCGCCGGCACCGGAGGCGCGGTAGACCTGCATCTCGATATCGGCGGGGTTTAACTGCACATCCACCGCTTCCATCTCCGGCAGCACAGCCACCGTGGCGGTGGAGGTATGCACTCTGCCGCCGGATTCTGTTTCCGGAACCCGTTGGACCCGGTGGACACCGGACTCATATTTCAGCCTTGAATAAGCGCCTTTGCCGTGGATGACGAAACCCGCCTCCTTGACACCGCCCAGCTCTGTATCGTTATAGTTCATCAGCTCGATGCTCCAACCCTTTTGCGCGGCATACATGGAGTACATCCGAAACAGGCTGTGGGCAAACAGGGCACTTTCCTCGCCGCCGACACCACCCCGAATCTCCATGATAACGCTTTTATCATCGTTGGGATCTTTAGGCAGTAAAAGCAGCTGCAGCTGCTGATGCAGCTGTTCCATGGTCTGCTTTGCCTCCTGCCAGGTCTGCTGACAGAGTTGCCGCAGCTCCGGGTCGGACATCAGCTCTTGCGCCTCCTGCATTTCTTGCTGCGCTGCCCGGTATGCCTGGTACGCGGTAACGATCGGCTCCAGATCATTGCGCTCCCGGAGGATCGCGGCCGCTTTTTGGGGGTCACTATAAAAATCCGGCTGCTCTGACCGGGCGCATATCTCCTCGTAGCGGTGATATACCGCTTGCAGCTTATCCAGCATCGCGTGCAACTCCTGTTTTGGTATTATTCCTTATTGTAACAGTATTTTTTTCAAAAGTAAAGTTCTGGGACGGTCCGAAAAAATTTCTTAAACTTAATACATTTTTAATACTTTCTCACTTTTTTACTTCACATTTACCTTGTAATATAGTATCGTCAAAGACTAATGTCACTATTTTTCATTTTTTCCTCTCCTTTTTTCTTGAGCAAAACCGCAGGGCAGCCTGCGGTTTTTGCTTTCCGTGAAAGAAGGCAGCGCCCCGAACCTTCCAACGGGTTTGGGGCGTTGCCTTTTATACGCATAATCTGCACGCTGTGTGGGAAAATTACCCACATAAGGAAGTGGCAGATGATGATATTATCGTATTTGCGTTCGATCGTCTTGTATTTGGTCTTGATTCTGGTGATACGCCTGATGGGCAAGCGGCAGATCGGACAAATGGAGGCGTCGGAATTTGTCGTGACTATGCTTGTAGCAAACCTCGCCTCGATTCCTATGCAGGACAGCGGCATTCCCTTGTTTTCCGGGCTTGTGCCGATTTTGACTGTGCTGGGCATGGAGCTGGTGCTGTCGCACCTTTCCCTTAAGAGCATCCGCCTGCGCAAAATTTTGTGCGGCAAGCCGGTGATTCTGATCGAAAACGGAAAGATCCTTCAGGACAACCTGCGCAAGACCCGGGTCACCCTGGATGAGCTGACAGGACATTTGCGGGAAAAGGATGTACTGGACCTGCGCAGCGTCCAGTACGCAATTTTGGAAACCAATGGAAATCTATCTGTTTTTCCATTTCCTGCAGAACGACCTGCCAGTGCCAGAGAAGCCGGTATCCAGGCAAGTGAGCAATCGCTTCCTCTGACCATCGTTTCCGACGGGGCGCTGCTGATGGAAAATTTACAGAAAGCAAAAAAAGATACCACCTGGGTGCAGAAGACCCTGAAGCAGTATGATGCAACGCTGCAGAATACCTGGCTGCTGACGGTGGACGGCAGTGACCATGTGTTATTTTACCGGAAGGAGTGAGGCGGATGCGCAGATTTTTACTGGGGGCAGGGCTGCTGGCGCTGCTGCTTGCCCTGGGGCTTTGGATCAGCTTCTCCATGAACCGGCTGCACCGGACGATCTCCCAGACACTGACAGAAGCGGCGCAGCTGACCTTGTCCGGGGAGCTGGATGCCGGACATGACCTGGCACAGGGGGCACAGCAGGTTTGGGATAGCCATTGGCACAGCACAGCTTCCGTTGCGGACCACGCGCCCATGGATGAGATCGACGGGCTGTTTGCCCAGCTGGAAACCTACGCCCAGGCAGGGCAAACAGCAGCTTTTGCTGCCAACTGCACCCGCCTTGCCACACTTATTGAGGCTGTAGGCGAGGCGCACAGCCTCACCTGGTGGAATTTGCTGTAACGCAGCTTTGCCGGACGAATATCCCCAGTGTACTGCTTGGCTTAACCGTCGGTCGTTGCGCCGTTGGACAGCGTGATGATCGCCTGTCCCAGGACCTGTGCTGCTGCCAACGCCTCCTGGCGGGTGTTCCCGGCAGAGCCGACCTCAATAAGCAGTGCCCCGGGTGACAGATCCTGATTAAACCGCTGGGAACGAAAGCTGATGGGACGGCAGATGCCGGAGCAGTTCTTTTCCAGCTGGGCATACAGCTTGACCGCCAGAGACATATTATCACTCCAGTTTGGATGGTCCAGCCCCCCGGCATCGGTGCCCACCACCAGCATCAGCTGGGCAAGCTGTTGTCCGTCCCGGGTGACGGTATACTTTTTTTGGTCGCCGCTGTCTGTCTGCACCGCATCCCGGTGGATATCCAGCACCAGGGCGATAGATGGATACTGTTCCAGATATTCCCGGATACTGCTTCTGGCAGAATTATAGGAATTGTTATAGGAGGGGTGATCGTGCATTTGGGTATCGTGGATGACCTTGATTCCCCCTGCCTCCAGAATCTGCGTCAGCGCGGTTCCCACAGATACTACATTATACGCCTCGTCCAGGGTCCTGTAAGCGGAGGATTCTTGGTAGTCCTCTGTTTTTGTGTAGCTTTCCGTGCCGTGGCTGTGGAGAATCAGCACCGTCGGCGCTTGCTGCGTCAGATCCCAGGAAAGGGGCTGGGATAGCAGCGCGGGGACATCCGCCTCGTAGCCGCAAACGCTGTTGACAGACACCAGCGCGGCATCCGTCTGGGCAAAGACTGCCACCGCCGAATCGGACGGATCGGGGGAAATCTCCGTTGCCGGCTGTTCCGGCTGCTGGGCGGTGGCAGAGGATGTCGGCGGCTGGGCTCGCACCACTCTGCCTGTTTCCAGGTACAGCAGTACGGACATTGCCTTTGGGCTGGAAAAAAGATCTACCATTTTCCCAAACGCCCCGCCGCAGCCCAGCCGCAGTACAATCGCACAGACGATGACCGCCGCCCCGATCTGCAAGCTTCGTCGCTGTATATCCATACCAAACCTCTCCTTATCCAAAAAAACGCGGTGCCGAAGCACCGCATTTTTCTTTCTATTCCGACTTGCCCCGCCATTTTGGTTTGCTGCGCAGCTGCACCCGCAGATCCCGGAAAAAATCCGTCAGAAGCTGGGCGCAGGCTTCTTCCCGGACGCCCCTTTGGACCTGCGGACGGTGATTAAAGTCCATGGAAAACAGATCACATACCGAGCCACAGGCACCGTTTTTGCTGTCTGCTGCACCGTAGACCACCCTGGGGATACGGGCATTGACGATCGCCCCGGCACACATGGGACATGGCTCCAATGTCACATACAGGGTACAATCCCACAGCCGCCAGCCGCCCAATGTCCGGCACGCCTGGCTGATCGCCTCGATCTCCGCGTGACCCAGGGCTGTTTTATCTGTCTCCCGGCGGTTGCGCCCTCTGCCTACGATCTGCCCATCCCGAACGATCACGCAGCCTACAGGCACCTCTCCCTCCAGGGCAGCTTCCTTTGCCAGCGCCAGCGCTGCATCCATAAATTCCAGATCCTTCACAGCGTGTCCCTCCTTTTCCTGTATCATAACCAAAAGGAAGGCTGCCGTCAACCACATTGCGTTTGTATCGTAGCACAAAGAGACTGAAAAGTATGCCGTTTCCCGGCGGTCTGCGGCTTGCAATGAAATTTATTTAATGGTATAATTGAAAAAATACTGTCATTTTCAGGAGATGCCTATGAAGACCCTGCTGCATATTTGCTGTGCCCCCTGCGCCAATCAGTGTATCGAGGTCCTGCGGGGGGACAAGCTTGAGGTGACCGGCTTTTGGTATAACCCCAACATCCACCCCTTTACGGAGTACCGTTCCCGGCGGAACTGTCTGCGGGAATACGCCCGTGCTATCGACCTGCCGCTGATCGAAAAAAATGACTATGCCCTGCGTCCTTTCATTCGGACGGTGGCTGCGGACATTTCCCACCGGTGCGAAAAGTGCTATGAAATGCGCCTTTTTGAAACGGCGAAGCAGGCGGCGGAGGGCGGCTTTGACAGCTTTACTTCCAGCCTGTTCATCAGCCCCTATCAAAACCACGAGCTGATGCGCGAGGTGGCAGAGCGTGCCGCTGCGGCGTACGGCGTTGCATTTGCCTACCGGGATTTCCGTCCCTACTTTAAAGCCGGGCAGGACCGGGCAAGAGAGATTGGCTTTTATATGCAGAAGTACTGTGGCTGCGTTTTCTCCGAGGAGGAGCGCTATCTGAAGGCAAATAAGATCATCCGGTGAGGTGAAGGCTATGACAAATTTGGAATTTGCAGTCCCTTGTCTGTTCGGACTGGAGGGACTTGCCGGTGATGAGCTAAAGCGCATGGAAATGGAAAATGTCCGGGTGGAAAACGGACGGGTTCTGTTTTCCGGCGATGCGCACAGCCTTGCAAAAGCAAATATATGCCTGCGCACCGGTGAGCGCATTTTGATCGTCCTTGGGGAATTTGAAGCGACCACCTTTGAGCAGCTGTTTCAAGGGGTTTACCACACCCCGCTGGAAGCGTTCATCCCCGGTGACGGGGCATTTCCTGTGAAGGGTCACTGCCTGAACAGCCAGCTTATGAGCGTGCCGGACTGCCAGGCGATCATCAAGAAGGCAGCTTCCCGGCGGTTGGGGGAAAAGTACGGCATATCCTGGCTGCCGGAGACCGGGGCGAAATTCCAGCTGCAGTTTTCCATTATGCACGATAAGGTGACGCTGTATCTGGACACCTCCGGTGCAGGTCTGCACAAGCGGGGCTACCGGGCTGTGGGCAACGAAGCGCCCTTGCGGGAGACCCTTGCTGCGGCGATGGTCATGCTGACCCGGTACCGGGGCAGGGAGTTTTTCTGGGACCCCTTCTGCGGCTCCGGCACGATTGCCATTGAAGCGGCGCTGATCGCAAAAAACCGCGCCCCGGGACTTCGCCGGCATTTTGCTGCAGAGGCATTTCCCTGGATAGAGGCTTCTGTTTGGGAGCAAGCCCGGCAAGAGGCAAAAGAACGGGAATTTCACGGGAAATACCGTATTTTAGGCTCGGACAACGACCCCAAGTGCGTATCTCTGGCGATGGCGAACGCCCGGAAAGCCGGGGTCGCTGACTCTATTGACTTCCAGGACGGGGATGCCACCAAAATGAGTCTGCCAACAGATACGGGCTTGCTCGTCTGTAACCCGCCCTACGGACAGCGGATGCTGGAGCAGCAGAGTGCCCAGCGGCTGTATACTGCCCTGGGACGGCATCTGAAGTTTGCCAACGGCTGGAAAAAGTATATCATTACTTCCGAACCGGAGTTTGAGCATTACTTCGGACGCCGGGCGGACAAAAAGCGAAAGCTCTATAACGGCATGATCAAATGCGATTATTATATGTTCACAGATGACACCAGGAGAAAGAAATGACCCATCTTTTTATCATCAATCCTGCTGCCGGCAGCCGGGACAGGACAAAGGAATATTCCAGGACCGTTCAGCAGGTCTGCACGCAAAAAGGCGTGAATTACCGCATTGCCGTATCTGCTGCCCCCGGTGACTGCGAAAAACTCGCCCGCCAGGCAGCCCAGACCGGTGAGCCGGTACGCATTTACGCCTGCGGCGGCGACGGTACACTCAACGAGGTCGCCTCCGGCGCGGCAGGCTTTCCCAATGCGGCAGTTACCGCCTTTTGCGGCGGCAGCGGAAACGATTTTGTAAAGATCTTCGACCAGCCGGATGCATTCTGCGATCTGGAAAGACTTCTTGACTGTGAGGAAACGACCTTTGATCTGGTCCGCTGCAACGACCGGATCAGTTTGAATATCTGCTCCGTGGGTCTGGATGCACGAATCGGCACGGATGTTGCCAACTATAAGCGAATCCCTCTGCTCAACGGCTTCCGCGCCTATGCGCTTTCCACCCTGGTCAATCTGTTCCGGGGCATTTCGGAGCATTATGTGGTAGAGATCGACGGGGAGATCATCGACGCGGAACAGACCTTCGTCTGTGCCTGCAACGGCAGGTTCTACGGCGGCGGTTTTAATCCTGTACCGGAGGCAGACCCTGCCGACGGGCTTCTGGATGTGCTTTTGGTGAAAAAAGTGAATCTTTTGCAGGTCCCCGGACTGATTGGCAAATACAAGAACGGACAGTACAGGCAGCTGCCGGATTTTGTCCGGTACTTCCGGACAGACCGGCTCACCGTCCGCTGTGACGCGCCCTCGGCTGTCAATCTGGACGGGGAGCTGCTCACTGCCCGGCAGGTGGATATCCGCATTGCCGACGAAAAGCTGCGGTTTTTCTACCCTAAGGGGCTTGTTTGGCAGGCAAAGATACCTGCCGCTGTAAACGGCTAAAAGGAGGCGTTTTTATGGGACGCTGCATCATTTTCTGTGCCGGCGGCTTTGACACGCTGTGCGAGCCGATCGGCAAGCATGACTATATTCTGGCAGCAGACGGCGGACTGTCCCATGTGCGCGCCCTGGGGTTGGAGCCGGATGGGGTGCTGGGAGATTTTGACTCCCTGGGTTATGTTCCCCGGGATGCCGCTCGTTTCCCGGTAGAAAAGGACGACACCGACGCGATGCTTGCGGTTCGTCACGGGCTGGAGCTGGGCTACCGCAGCTTTTTGCTCTACGGCGGTCTGGACGGTCCCCGGCTGGACCACACCGTTGCCAATTTCCAGACCCTGCAGTTTCTGTGCGACCGCGGGGCGCAGGGTTTTCTCGTCGGCACAGACTATATCGCAACGGTTATTAAAAACGGCACGGTTCGTTTTCCCAAAGAAGCCAGCGGCATCCTTTCGGTATTCTGTATGGGTGCGGACGCTGCCGGTGTGACGCTGACCGGACTGAAATATCCTCTGGAAAACGCCAGGCTCAGCGCCGGCTTCCCTCTGGGGGTGAGCAACCGCTTCACCGGCACAGAAAGTACTGTTTCTGTGACAGATGGCAGTCTGCTTGTTTTGTACGACCGTAGAAACGGACTTCCTTTGGGGTAGCGCCTATGCTGACATATGAACTGAAAAAGCAGCCCGGTGTGCCGCTTTACGAGGCGCTTTACCGCTGCATCCGGGCAGACATCCTCAACGGAAGGCTTTGTGCCGGCGAGAAGCTTCCTTCCAAACGGGCGCTGGCGGAAAACCTGGAGGTCAGCAAGATCACTGTGGAGGGTGCTTACGAGCAGCTGCTTGCCGAGGGCTATATCTGCTCCCGGGAAAAGGTAGGGTACTTCGTTGAGGCGGTGGAGCAGGTCTCCCGGCAGCCGGTAACGGAAACGCCTCCGCCGGAAAAACAGGACAGCTGTATCGACCTGATCTCCAACAGTCCTGCCGGTTTCCCCTTTTCCGTATGGAGCAAGCTGCAGCGTGAGGTGATGCTGGATCTGGGTGAGCAGCTCCTTTTGCCGCTGGATAACCAGGGGCTTTGGCAGCTGCGCCAGGCGATCGCTGTGCATCTGGCACAGTTCCGGGGGATGCAGGTATCTCCTGGGTGCATCCTGATCGGTGCAGGCACGGACTTTCTTTACAATCTGCTCATGCAGCTTTTGGGCAGGGACAAGCAGTACGCCGTGGAAGAGCCCGGCTACGGCAAGATCCGCAAGATCTACGCTGCCGGCGGAGTCGCCTGCATCAGCGCGCCCATGGACGAAAAGGGCGTTCTGCCCGATGCTCTGGGGGATGCCCAGGTGCTGCACATTTCTCCTTCCCACCATTTTCCCACCGGAATCGTCACCCCCATGTCCCGGCGGCAGACGCTGCTGGGCTGGGCAAATGCCCAGCCGGGACGCTGGATCATTGAGGACGATTACGACAGTGAGTTCCGTTTCAACGCCCATCCCATGCCCACCCTGCAGTCCATGGACGCAAGGGGTCGGGTCATTTATATGAATACCTTCTCCAAGACCCTTGCACCCTCTATTCGTATCAGCTATATGATCCTGCCAGAGGGGCTGATGGAGCAATTTCGCAAAACCCTGGGTTTTTACAGCTGTACGGTGTCCAGCTTTGAGCAGCACACCCTGGCACGGTTTATACAGCAGGGCTATTTTGAAAAGCATATCAACCGGATGCGCAAATTCTACAAGTCCCGGCGCAACCGTCTGCTCAGTGCCATTGCCGCAAGTCCGCTGGCAGATCGGCTGACGATTTTGGAAGAAAACGCAGGGCTGCACTTTCTTGTGAAGGTGAAAACGGCGCTTTCCGATGATGCGCTGGTGCGCCGGTGCGCCGCTGCCGGTATCCGAATCCGCAGCCTGAGCAGCTATTACCACGGACAGCAGGTGACGGACAGCCACTGCCTGGTAGTCAACTACTCCGGGTTGGGAGAACAGGCGCTGGCACAGCTGGAGGACTTGTTGGGGAAAAATATCGAAAAATCTTGATATCTGCATCTATGCACATTATAATATAAACACATTCTGCGTCTGGGAGGTGCAAATATGGACAGCAAGCAAGCTTCCTACCGGGGCTGCCTTTTGGGGCTCGCGGTGGGCGATGCCATGGGCTACACCGTGGACAGCAAAAGCTGGACAGAGATCTGCGAGGACTACGGTCCTAATGGGCTTCTGGGCTATGATCTTGTTAACGGCTGCGCCGACATCTCCTCCTATACCCAGCTGACCGCCTTTGTATGCAACGGTCTGCTGTTGGGCGCGATACGGGGAAACCCGGATAACTATGCCAAATACATGGCACTGGGTCTGCGGGAATGGGCAAAGAGCCAGGGCTTCCGCGCAAATGCGGAGAAAACCTTCTGCTATCTGGCGCAGCTGCCGCAGATGCGCCACCGTCACTGCATGGACACCCGGATGCTGGACGCCCTGAACCGCCAGAGCCTGGGCACGCCGGAAAAGCCGGTGTTTTACTCCACCACCCCCGGCGCGCTTACCGCGGCTGTGAGCGTTGGGCTTGCTTTTGAAGCGGCCCGAATGGAGCCACAGCAGGTGGGCAGGCTGGGCGCGGAGGCGGTCGCCTTTACCCACGGAGATCCGGAGACCTTCCTGTCCGGGGCGTTTCTTGCCTACTGCATTACCGGAATCCTCCAGGAGCCGACCCAGCCCCTCTCTATCCACTTCCTCCATGCCATCGAGGCTGTGGAAAAGCAATTTTCTGAGGAATACCCGCAGGTCAGCGCAGTGACAGACAAGATAAAAAAAGCCATGGCGCTGACAAAGGAAGCGGAGCTTACGCCCCTTGCGGCTATGACGCTGCTGGGCTGCACCACCGCAAGCGAGTGTCTTGCCGGGGCGGTGTATTCCAGTATGATCCATGCTGCCAACTTCGATGAAGCGATGATCGCTGCCGTGAACCATTCTGGACGCAGCGCCGCTGTGGGTGCGGTTACCGGTGCGCTTTTGGGCGCAAAGCTGGGAGTAGAGGCGCTGCCGGAGTTTTATCTGGAATCCCTGGAGCCTGTGGAGATCCTGAGCGAGCTTGCTGATGATCTGACCCAGGCGCGGCAGGTGATGAAGATATTTGACGACAGCTGGGATCAGAAGTATGTTCAGGGACTGCCGGCACAATAATCGGAATTTTCAGGAAAAATATTTGCATATATGCAAAAAAGCCCTTGCAAAACAGGAATAAGGGTGCTATAATACAAGCAATCTAGCGTATACTTTACGAAAGAGAGGGGTCTTGCCCCTCTCTTTTTTATGAAAGAAGGTGCAATTTTGAAGATCACCGAACAGGTCAGCCAATTTGCCCAGCCGGTGGTAGAAAGCTTCGGCTGCAGGCTGTGGGATGTGGAATATGTCCGGGAAGGCTCCGAGCGCTATCTGCGGCTGTATATCGATAAGGACGGCGGCGTGGACATCGAAGATTGCGAGAAGATCCACCGGGCGGTCGATCCCATCCTGGATGAGCAGGACCCCATTGCGGAAAGCTATCATTTCGAGGTCTGCTCTGCCGGACTGGAACGGGCGCTGAAGCGTCCTTCGGATTTTGAGCAGTTTATGGGCAGTCCCATCCTTATTAAGCTTTACCGTCCCAGAAACGGCACAAAGGAGATCCCTGCCGTCCTGCAGGGCTATGCAGACGGCAAGCTCACCGCACAGGTAGGAAACGAGACAATCAAATTTGAAAGATCCGAAGTCGCCCTTGTGCGCCTTCGCGTTGAATTTTAACCAGGACCAAATAAAAGGAGGACATACAGATGGCAAGAAAGACAAGAGCCAAGAAGCAGGAAGCACCCAAGGTAGATATCGGTGCGGAGATATTTGCTTCTTTGCGCGAGCTTGAAAAGATCAAGGGTATCCCCGTTGCATACATGGTGGAACGGCTGAAGCAGGCACTGACCAACGCTTACCGTAAGGACCGTGAAGATCACCGGGACATTCCCGGGGAAAATGTTGTGGTAGACCTGAGCGAGCAGGGTCTTTCCATGCACCTGATCAAGACTGCTGTGGAGGAGGTGGAGGACACCGCCACCCAGATCCATATCGATGCTGCCCGGAACCTGAACCCCAGCGTGCAGCCCGGTGACCCCGTCACCATCGATATTGACATCCAGAAGTTCGGACGCATCGCTGCCCAGACTGCCAAGCAGGTGGTCATCCAGGGTATCCGTGAGGCGGAACGCGGTGCGATCTACGAAAGCTATTCCTCCAAATCCCAGGAGATGCTCACCGGCACCGTCCTGCGCGTCGATCCCACAGGCGATATTTTCGTGCGCATTGGTCAGGGCAGCGAGGAAAACGATGCTGTTCTGCGTACCGGTGAACAGATTCCCGGTGAAAGCTATGCACCCGGCGATCTGATCCGGGTCTATGTGCTGGATGTACGCCGCAGCGAGCGTGGTCCTATGGTCCATGTTTCCCGTACCCATCCCGATCTGGTCCGCCGCCTGTTTGAGCTGGAGACCCCTGAGGTGGCAGACGGTCAGGTGGAGATCCGCAGCGTGGTCCGGGAGCCCGGCAGCCGCACCAAGATCGCTGTCCGTGCCGCTATGGAGGGCATTGATCCGGTAGGCGCCTGTGTCGGTCCCAGAGGCGGCCGTGTTGGCGCTGTGGTAGAGGAGCTCCACGGTGAGAAGATCGATATCGTGGTCTGGAGCGAGGACCCCTGTGAATACGTCCGGGCGGCTCTGAGCCCCGCAGATGTTCTGCAGGTCATCCCCCTGGAGGGACAGAAGACCTGCAAGGTCATCGTTCCTGACAGCCAGCTGAGCCTTGCTATCGGTAAGGAGGGTCAGAATGCCCGTCTTGCTGCCCGGCTTACCGGCTACAAGATCGACATTAAGCCCGAATCCCAGGCTGACGAGATCTAAGCAAAAAAAGGAGGCAGCTTATGCAGAAGAAAATTCCCCAAAGGCAGTGTATGGGCTGCCGGGAGCGCAAAGCAAAAAAGGAAATGATCCGGGTCGTCCGGGGTACGGACGGAACGGTCAGCCTGGATTTCAGCGGAAAGCTGAACGGGCGGGGCGCGTATATCTGCCCCCAGGCAGAATGCCTCAGGAAAGCCCAGCGTGCCAGGTCTCTGGAACGGAGCCTGGAGGTGCCTATCCCTGATGAGGTGTACGCGCGGCTTGCCCGGGAAATGGAGGCTGCCAACAATGGATAAAGCCTTAAATTATATGGCGTTGGCACGGAAGGCAGGACGCATCGAGTTGGGTGAGGAACCTGTGGGCGCTGCTGCCCGCGGTCAGCACGCCCGGCTGGTGGTCGTCGCCCAGGACAGCTCGGACCACACCTGGCGCAGAGCCCAGAGCTTCGTGGCGAACACTGAGCAGCTGTGCATCCGCGTTCCCTTTACCAAGGATCAGCTGGGGCAGTCCATCGGACGGACCAGTCTTGCCATCGCTGCTTTTACAGACCCTGCCCTGGCGCTTGCTTTTGTAAAAGCGCTGGAGCAGCCGGAGAAATACGCATCGGTGCTGGAAAGCCTGGACAGGCGCACCAAGCGCATCCGGCAGCGGCAGGCAGAGGCAAAGGCACATCTGCGCAACAAGCAGCGCGGTAAGAAGAAGTAACAATTTCGGAGGTGCGAATATGAGTATAAAATATCGATTGAAGGAAGTTGCGGCGGATTTCGGCGTAGCACCCAAGCAGATCGCACAGATCATGGAGAAATTTTTTGAAAAGCCCAAGTCTAACACCCAGGTGCTGTCTGATGAGGAGCTGAATGTGGTCTTCGACTACATCACTCAGACGAACCAGATCGAGTCCCTGGAGGTAGTCTTTGCTGTACAGCCCAAGCCTAAGGAAGAGCTGCCCAAGCAGGAGCAGCCCAAGGAGGAAGCCCCTGCACAGGCACCCAAGACAGAGCCTGCGGTAGCCGCCCCTGTCAAAAAGGAGGAAAAGCCTGCAAAGCCCGCCCAGCCGGAACGCAAGCGGGAGCGCCGGGTAGTGGATACCTCCGCGGTACAGGTCAATACCAACCGCTTTGCCGATGTGGACAATCTGGTCTCCGAGCGTGTCCAGAATTACCAGGGCGGCAAGCAGCGGATCGGCGGCGGTAAGGGCAAGCAGTCCAACCGCCAGCAGAACAATAAATTCAAGGGCAATAAGGCACGCAATGAGGAGCAGGAGAAGCTGCGCCGCCTGCAGATGGAGGTGGCACGCAAAGCCCCTGTCACCGTCAGGATTCCTGACGAGATCACGGTGGGCGAGTTGGCAAGCCGCATGAAGAAGACTGCCGGCGAGGTCATCAAGTGCCTGATGAAAAACGGTGTGATCGCTGCCATCAACCAGACAATCGACTTCGATACGGCAGAATTTGTAGCCGTTGAAATGGGCTGCAAGGTGGAAAAGGAGATCACGATCACCATCGAGGAGCGCATTATCGACGATCACGAGGATACAGCGGAAGAGCTGGAAAACCGTGCGCCTGTCGTTGTTGTTATGGGTCATGTTGACCACGGCAAGACCAGTCTCCTGGATGCGATCCGGAAAACCTCCGTTACCGCCGGTGAGGCTGGCGGCATCACCCAGCACATCGGTGCTTACACGGTGGATGTAAACGGCAATATGGTTACTTTCCTGGACACTCCCGGTCACGCTGCCTTTACCTCTATGCGTGCCCGTGGCGCGAAATCTACAGATATCGCCATCCTGGTGGTGGCAGCCGATGACGGCATCATGCCCCAGACCATCGAGTCCATCAACCACGCCAAGGCTGCCCAGGTGCCCATCATCGTTGCCATCAACAAGATGGATAAGCCCGAGGCAAACCCCGACCGGATCAAGCAGCAGCTGACCGAGCATGAGCTGATTCCCGAGGAGTGGGGCGGCGATACCGTTATCTGTCCGATCTCTGCCAAGACTGGCATGGGATTGGAAGAGCTGCTGGAAATGGTCATCCTGACTGCTGAGGTCCAGGAGCTGAAGGCAAACCCCAACCGCCGTGCCAAGGGTACGGTCATCGAAGCCCGTCTGGATAAGACCCGGGGACCGATCGCCACCCTGCTGGTGCAGAACGGTACGCTGAACCAGGGCGATATCGTCATTGCGGGAACAGCAGTTGGCCGTGTGCGCGTTATGACCAATGACAAGGGCCGTACCGTAAAAACAGCCGGTCCGTCTGTGCCTGTGGAGATCACCGGTCTTGCAGAAGTACCTGCTCCCGGTGACGAGTTCAACGCCGTTGTGGACGAGCGCATGGCAAGAGAGCTGGTGGAGCAGCGTAAGCAGGCTGCTAAGGATGCCGCTGCCAATGCCATGCAGAAGGTGACCCTGGATAACCTCTTTGCCAAGATGCAGGAGGGTCAGATGAAGGAGCTGCCGCTGATCGTCAAGGCAGATGTCCAGGGCTCTGCGGAAGCCGTCAAGGCTTCTCTGGAGAAGATATCCAACGAGGAGGTCCGTGTCCGGGTTATCCATACCGGTGTGGGCGCGATCAACGAAAGCGATATCCTGCTGGCATCGACTGCCGGCGCGATCATCGTGGGCTTCAATGTCCGTCCGGATGCCGGTGCACAGGCAAGTGCCCAGCGTACAGAGGTGGATATGCGCTTCTACCGGGTCATCTACGATGCCATCGATGAGATCGAGGCGGCAATGAAGGGCATGCTGGCACCCAAGTACGAAGAAGCCATCATCGGTCACGCGGAGGTCCGCATGACCTATAAGGTCTCCGCTGTGGGTACGATCGCCGGCTGTATGGTCAAGGACGGAAAGGTCACACGGGATGCCCAGGTCCGGGTGCTTCGGGATAACATCGTTATCCATGAAGGCGAGGTCGGCTCTTTGCAGCGCTTCAAGGACGCAGCCAAGGAAGTCACCGCCGGCTACGAGTGCGGTATGAGCATTCTGAAGTTCAATGACATCAAGGAAGGCGACATTTTCGAATGCTTCGTCAGGGAAGAAGACAAAAGATAACCATTTACCGCCGTGTCGCGCCCGCGGCACGGCGGAACTTTTAACTAGGAGGATGTAACTATGGCATCCAATCGAATCGGACGCATCAACGAGGAGATCCAGAAGGAGCTTTCCTCTCTGATCCGCAACCTGAAGGACCCCCGGGTCCAGGATACCATGATCTCCATTACCCATGTGGAGACCACCCCCGACCTGCGCTATGCAAAGGTCTATGTAAGCTTTTTGCAGGAGGACCGGGCAGCCGGTGCTTTGAAGGGTCTGAAATCTGCCGGCGGCTATCTGCGCCGGGAGCTGGGAAGATCTCTGCAGCTGCGCTACACCCCGGAGCTGGTGTGGGCGTTGGACGATTCCATCACCTACGGCGCAAAAATGCTCAAGCTTATCAATTCTCTGGAGGTGTCGGAAGATGGCACAGCTGACCAGGACTGAGACGGCCGCGTATCTGCTTAGCCGGGATTCGTTTGCCATCGTGACCCACCGCCGTCCCGACGGCGATACCCTGGGCTCTGCGGCACTGCTGTGCCGGGGTCTGCGGCAGCTGGGAAAGACAGCCTATGTGCTGGAAAACCCGGAGATCACCCCCAGATACGCGTTTTTGCACGAGGGACTGACAAAAGCAGCTGCGGACGCGGCAGATACGGTGATCGCTGTAGATGTTGCCTCTCCGGATATGCTGGCAGATGCGTTCCGCTGTCTGGAGGGAAGCATCGATCTGCGCATCGATCACCACAGGACAGCCACAGACTTTACCCCCGATGCGCTGGTAGACGGGGCTGCTGCTGCCTGCGGACAGATCCTCTACGATGTACTGACGGAAATGGGCGTTTCTTTGGATGTTCCGATGGCAAATGCCCTGTATACCGCCATTTCCACGGATACCGGCTGCTTCCGCTACGCCAACACCCAAAGCCATACCTTTGAGGTGGCTGCCGCCTGTGCAAAGGTCAGTCCTGACCTCTACCAGCTGAACCAGACCCTTTTTGACACCAACTCCCTGGCAAAGCTAAAGCTGCAGGGCTGGCTGGTGGAGCACGCCCTGTTTTTGGCTGACGGACAGATCGCAATTTGTGCGCTCCCTCTGGAAACAGAAAAAGCCCTGGGTCTGACAGAGGACGACCTGGAAAATGTCTCCGGCTTCCCCCGGTCCATTGCCGGCGTGAAGATTGCTGCGACGCTGCGGGAGAGTGCGGACGGTCTGATCAAGTTGTCCGTCCGTGCTGTTCCCGGCTACGATGCCGGGGCGATCTGTGCCAAATTCGGTGGCGGCGGACACCGGGGCGCAGCAGGGGCAAATATGCGGCTTTCCATGGACGAGGCGGTGCAGGCAGTCATCGCCGCCATGCCCGAGATATAAACAGCAAATTCCGATTTATTGGGCAGTTTCGTCCCTGTTGTCATTGCGAACCAGTGACCGATGTCACTGGTGTGGCAATCTCAAAAATCGAGTTTTACCAGTAGATTCCCACGCCAGTGTGCACACTGGCTCGGAATGACAATTGGTTGATGCTTGTCGGTAAACAGCCCGATAAATCAGAATTGAACGAGGTATTTATGAATGGAATCGTAATCATAGACAAGCCTGCCGGGTGGACGAGCCAGGATGTGGTCAGCAAGCTCCGGGGCGTACTGCACACCAAGCGCATAGGTCACGGGGGCACTTTAGACCCCATGGCTACGGGTGTTCTGCCTGTTTTTGTGGGCAGAGCCACCCGGGCGGTTGAATTTTTTGAACACGCGGAAAAGACCTACGAGGCGGTGTTGCGCCTGGGCATCACCACAGACACGGAGGACATTACCGGCACGGTGCTTTGTGAGAAAAAGCCGGAAATTTCCCGGGAAGCGCTGGAGACTGTGCTGGAACAGTTCCGGGGACCCATTGAGCAAATTCCGCCGATGTACTCTGCTATTAAGGTCAATGGGCAGAAGCTGTGCGATCTTGCCAGAAAAGGCAGGGAGGTAGAGCGAAAGCCCCGACCCGTTACCATCCACCAGCTGGCGTGTTTGGAATTTTCCGGTGACACCGCCCGGCTGCTGGTCCGTTGCTCCAAGGGTACTTATATCCGCACCCTGTGCAAGGATATCGGACAGGCGCTGGGCTGCGGCGGCTGCATGGAAAGCCTGCGCCGCACGGCTGCCGGTGCGTATACCATCGGCGAGGCTGTGCCGCTAAGCGTCCTTGTAGAAAGCACAGATCCGGAAGGCTGTCTGCGCACAGTGGATAGCATGTTTACCGGCTACGATGCGGTGACCCTTACAGCCAATCAGGAAAAACGCTGCCGCAACGGAAATTCCTTTTCCATAGACCTGCCGGAGGGTACATACCGCGCCTACGGGCAAAACGGGGAATTCCTCATGCTGGCAAAGGTCGATAACGGAGTTATGTTAACTATAAAAAGCTTTTTTGAAGTATAATTGTGTATGAAAGAAAAAACGATTTTCGCCCTGGGCTTTTTTGACGGGGTGCATCTGGGACATCAAGCCCTTTTGGCTGCCTGCCGGACGCTTGCAGACCGCCACGGCTGCAACGCCGGTGCGGTGACCTTCGCCTCCCATCCGGATGCGCTGGTCTCCGGCAAAGCCCCGGCGCTTCTGAATACAAGTGAAGATCGGAAAAGCCTGCTGCTGCACTACGGTATGGACCGGGTCGTGGCGCTGCCCTTTGACCGGGTGCTGATGACCACCCACTGGTCTGCGTTTCTGACCCGGCTGGTGGAAGAAGGCGGTGCCGGCTTCGTCTGCGGGG
Organism: Faecousia sp.; assembly: GCA_045533015.1. GTDB lineage: Bacteria > Bacillota > Clostridia > Oscillospirales > Oscillospiraceae > Faecousia. Next base: position 3,698 of record JAZSHB010000043.1, on the reverse strand, counting down.
ATGACTTCCGGTTCGGTGCCGGGGGCAGCGGAACAGCCAAAAAGCTGGCTGCCTTCTGCCAAAGCCGGCAGCTGCCCTATGCTGTTGTGCCCCAGCAGGAGCTGGATGACATCCGTGTTTCCTCGACTTATATCCGTGGGCTTCTGGAGACAGGGGAAATGGAAAAAGCGGTGCGGTTTTTGGGTCACCCCCATCTCCTTACCGGGCCGGTGGTCTCCGGCAGAGGACTGGGACGCACCCTGGGCATTCCCACTGCCAATCTGGAAGTTCCGGAGGGGATTCAGCTGCCCCGGTCAGGCGTGTATGCCTGCACTGCTTTTGTGGACGGGCATACCTATGTAGCTGTAACGAACATCGGCAGCCGCCCCACCGTAGGCGGTCACCGGGTGACGGTGGAGCCGTGGCTTTTGGAGTTTGAAGGCGACCTTTACGGAAAGCCCTTGACCCTGGCATTTCACAAATTCTTGCGCCCGGAGCAAAAATTCCCGACCCTTGACGCGCTGAAAGCGCAGATTCAGTTGGATGCAGCAGAAGCGTTCAAGCTGTTTCGATAACCCGCTGCCGCGAAGCACATGCATTATAAAAAAGCACGGAAAATATTGAAAATTTTCCTTTACAATTGGGAAAACTTGTGATAAGATAGTCGGGCTGGCTATGGTCAGCGGCTAATTTCTATGCCCGCAGCTCAGTTTTGGGAAGACACCGACCCTTTACTTGGCGCAGGGTAAATTCAAAAAAGGTGGTAAACACAATGATTCAGAAGGAAAAGAAGACTCAGGTCATCCTGGACAACGCTACCCACGAGGGCGATACCGGTTCCCCCGAGGTGCAGATCGCGATTCTCACTGCCCGTATCAATGAGCTGACCGATCACCTGCGTGTCCACAAGCACGACAACCATTCCCGTCGTGGTCTGTTGATGATGGTCGGTAAGCGCCGTAACCTGCTGGACTATCTGGCAAAGAAGGACATCAACCGTTACCGTGCTATTATCGCCAAGCTGGGCATCCGTAAGTAAGAGCAAAAATGGGGCGACTATAGCTGTCGCCCCATTTTTTCCAACGGAGCTTTTGCTGTCCCCATTCATCTATCCTCGGGAGTAGCTTTAGCAGTTGAACATGGGCTTTTACCGAAAACCTCTGTTCAAGTGCTAAAACCTCCCGGATAAATAAAATCTTAGGAGGTAAACACAAATGATTACACGCAAGCAGTATCCCAACCATCATGTTTACGAGATGGAAATTGGCGGCCGTCCCTTTACTGTGGAGACCGGCAAGGTTGCCGAACTGGCAAACGCTGAGTGCATCTGCCGCTACGGTGATACCGTAGTCCTGACCACCTGCACCTGCAACCCCATCCCCAAGGCAGGTATCGACTACTTCCCCCTGACCATCGAGTTTGAGGAGAGAATGTACGCCGTGGGCCGTATTCCCGGCTCCTTCAACCGCCGGGAGGGCAAGCCCTCTGAGCGCGGCATCCTTAACAGCCGCATCATCGACCGTCCCATGCGCCCCCTCTTTGTCGAGGAGCTGCGCAACGACACGGTCGTAACCTGCACCGTTCTGGCAAACGACTACGACAATCCTGTGGAGATCGTTGCTTCTCTGGGTGCATCCATCGCCATCGCATCCTCCGATGTCCCCTGGAACGGACCTGTGGCGACCACCAATGTTGCCCATGTGGGTGACCGCTATATCATCAACCCCTCCGCTGACGAGCGCGATGCCTGCGACTGCTTCGTATGCATCTCCTCCACCTTCGAGAAGGTGGTCATGATCGAGACCGAGGCGAACGAAGCACCGGAAGCTGTTGTTTATGAGGCGATCCGCATTGCCCACGAGACCAATATGGAGATCGTCAAGTTCATCAACGGTATCGTGGCGGAGATCGGCAAGCCCAAGTTCACCTTTGAGAAGGCTGCCGTAAACCACGACCTGCTGGACGATCTGATGGCGTACGGTCTGGGTCAGATCGAGCACGCCCTGGACACCGATGACAAGAATGTCCGCGAGGAGCGTCTGACTGCTGCCCGCCTGGACTTCCAGGAGAAGTTCGGCGAGAAGTACGAGGACTTTGAGACCCATATCGAGGTCTGCCTGTACAAGATGCAGAAGAAGGTCGTTAAGAAGTGGCTGCTCGCCGGTAAGCGTGTGGATGGCCGCGGCATGGACGATATCCGTCCCCTGGATGCCCAGGTCAGCCTGCTGCCCAGAGTCCACGGCTCCGGTCTGTTCTCCCGCGGTCAGACCCAGGTGCTGAGCATCTGTACCCTGAACACCCTGTCCGCTGCCCAGAAGCTGGACACCATCTACCCCGAGGAGACCAAGCGTTATATCCATCACTACAACTTCCCCTCCTTCTCCACCGGTGAGGCAAGAGCTGCCCGTTCTACCTCCCGCCGTGAGATCGGTCACGGTGCGCTGGCTGAAAAGGCGCAGCTTCCTGTGATCCCCAGCATCGAGGAGTTCCCCTACGCCATCCGTGTTGTATCTGAGGTCCTTTCCTCCAACGGCTCTACCTCCCAGGGCTCTATCTGCGGCTCTACCCTGGCGCTGATGGATGCCGGCGTGCCCATCAAGCGTCCCGTTGCAGGCATTTCCTGCGGTCTGATCTCCGACCAGGAGACCGGCGAGTGGAGAACCTTCACCGATATCCAGGGTGTTGAGGACTTCCACGGCGAGATGGACTTTAAGGTTGCCGGTACTTCTGAGGGTATCACTGCCATTCAGATGGACCTGAAGAACAAGGGTCTGACCATGGAGATCATCGCTGACGCGCTGGAGCGCTGCCGCAAGGCACGCATGGAGATCCTCAACGAGGTCATGCTGCCCTGCATCGCTGAGCCCCGTGCCGAGGTTTCCGAGTATGCACCCAAGATGATCAGCATGAGCGTGCCTGTGGACAAGATCCGCGAGGTCATCGGCTCCGGCGGCAAGACCATCCAGAAGATCTGTGCTGACACCGGTGCCAAGGTGGACATCGAGGATGATGGCTCTGTCTTCATCTCTGCTGTTGACTCTGCCGCTGCCTATGCTGCCAAGAAGATGATCGATGACATCTGCTTCGTTCCCGAGGTGGGCAAGCTGTACTACGGCAAGGTCGTCCGCATCCTGCCCATCGGTGCTTTCGTTGAGATCGCCCCCGGCCACGACGGCATGGTCCACATCTCCAAGCTGGAGAACCGCCGCGTCGAAAAGGTCGAGGATGTTCTGAACCTGGGCGATATGACCTGGGTCAAGTTCATGGGCTTTGACGAGAAGGGCCGTGCAAACTTCAGCCGCAAGGATGCCCTGAAGGAAATGGCAGAAAACCAGGAATAATTGAATCAAATAACCGCCAATCATCAAACCCTTGTTTGACGATTGGCTGTTTTTTATAGAACCTGTTTTCAGTACGTTCAGAAACCGGGGACAGAGCATGCTACCTGACTCAAACAAGGGATTTTCACGAACAATAACCCCTCGTTGCAAAATTTGATTTTCATTCTAGACAAAGTACAGTTATGTCTAGGGACAATTTCAAAAGAAAGACTCGTACGGGCAGGATACTACGGTGTCCTTGACCGGTACGAGTCTTTGTACTTGTGTAATTGAACTGCCGTGTATCAAATGGTACGGCGGTGTGGCAGAACATCTACAAGAGCAATCAATAAAAAGCATCTATTTAAAAATTATTGTAGATTCTTGAACTCTTAAATC
>JAZSHB010000012.1:0-10982 GCA_045533015.1 Faecousia sp. | reverse complement strand
CAACCGGACTATATCGTTTTGGATGAATTCCACCGTTGCGGGGCAGAAATGTGGGGACAGGGTGTACAGCGCCTGCTGAGCGCATTTACGAATGTGCCGGTTCTCGGTCTGTCCGCAACGGCGATCCGTTATCTGGATAACCAGCGTGACATGGCGGATGAACTGTTTCATGGCAATGTGGCATCGGAAATGACCTTGGGCGAAGCGGTCGTCCGGGGCATCCTGAATCCGCCCAAATATGTGCTTTCTGTGTTTTCTTATCAGAAGGATCTGGAAAAATACGAAAAGCGCGTTCGTTGCGCAAAGAGCAAGGCCGTCCGGGATGAGGGCGCGCAATACCTAGAAGCGCTCCGCCGGGCTCTGGAAAAAGCAGAAGGACTGGAGCAGATCTTCCATAAGCATATGACAGAGCGCACAGGTAAGTACATCGTCTTTTGCGCAAATTTTGACCATATGCAAGACATGATCGCCCTGGCACCCCAGTGGTTTGAGAAGGTGGACAGCAAGCCGCACATCTACTCAGCCTATTCCGATGACCCGGAAACCGATAAGGCGTTTGCCGGATTTAAGGAGGATAACAGCGGCCACTTAAAGCTGCTCTACTGCATCGACATGCTCAATGAAGGCATCCATGTGGACGATGTGGATGGAGTCATCCTGCTGTGCCCCACGGTCTCTCCGATCATCTATAAGCAGCAGATCGGACGTGCGCTGTCTGCGGGTAAAAAGAAGAACGCAGTCATCTTCGATATCGTGCTGAATATTGAAAATCTCTACAGTATCGGTGCCATCGAGGAGGAAATGCAGATCGCCTCTGCATACTACCGTTCTCTGGGATTGGAAGCCCAGATCGTCAACGAGCAGTTTCGGGTCATTGACGAGGTGCGTGACTGTATGGAGCTGTTTGAAAGGCTCAACGATTGCCTGACCGCCTCCTGGAGCCTGATGTACCACTACGCCAGGGAGTACGTCCGGGAAAACGGCAATTTGGATGTACCCAAACGGTATGTGACACAAGAGGGCTATTCCCTGGGCCAGTGGCTGCACACCCAGCGGCAGGTCTACGGTGGAAAGATCGCCGGAACACTGACTCCGTCTCAGATAGAACTGCTGAACGCCATCGGCATGCGCTGGGAGAGCGTCCGGGACCTGAGCTGGGAGTGGAACTTTGCGGAAGCAAAGCAATACTATGAGACCCATGGCGATCTCCTTGTGAGCATCGCAGACAAGCGGACAAATGGTGTGGCACTGGGCCGCTGGATCGCCCAGCTGCGTTTCTACCGGAAAAGCGGCATCCAAAGTGCGTATCTGACCCCGGAGCGGATGGTGGCGTTGGATGCTATCGGGATGGTTTGGGATGTTCCGGACTATCTATGGGAACAGAATTATCATGCTGCCATACAGTATCACCGCACATACGGGAATCTGGAAGTGCCTACGGACTACGTAGACGACAATGGCATTCGCCTGGGTGCGTGGATCCGCTCTGTGCGCGCCTGGAGAAAAGGACAAAACAAGCGGGCGGAGCTGACAAACGAGCAGATCGCAAGGCTGGACGCGCTTGGTATGAACTGGGCAGGCAAGTACAACGCAGCATGGGAGCGTGCCTATGCCGAGGCGTGCAAATACCGGCAGGAGCATGGTGATTTGAATGTACCTGCCGCCTATGTGACGGAGAACGGCATTCGTCTGGGGCGATGGATCCGCAGCCAGCGGGAGGCGTATAAGACCTCACTCAGTGATATCCGTAAACAGAAGCTGGACGCTTTGGGCATGGTCTGGCAGCCAGAAAGAAAACGGCAGGATATTGCGTAAGCGCGGCGGCCCGCCGGACAGAAGCGCGGAGACGGCGGAGCATGGCGATTATGCGGCCACGGGGAAAGAGGAGAGAACAATGACTACGGAATCAATACTGTTTGCCCTGCTGCGGGCAGGGGTTTGCGGTGAAGCTGTGGATGAAGAGATCATAGCATCCCTCTCCGGCGAAAACCTTGAGAAGCTCTATATTTTGGCAAAAAAGCATGATCTTGTCCACCTTGCAGGAGATGCGCTCCACAAGCTGGGCGCTTTGGGCGATGATACGGTGTCTCAGAAGTTCAAACAGGCTGCTATTCAGGCAGTGTACCGGTATGCGCGCTTAAACCGTGCTTATCAGAGCATCTGTAAAGTCCTTGAAGAAGCAAAAATCCCCTTTATGCCCCTGAAAGGCTCGGTTCTGCGGGACTATTATCCGGAACCCTGGATGCGGACGAGCTGTGATATCGACATTTTGCTTCACCAAGAGAATGTGCAGCCGGCCATTGCTGTTTTGACGCAGGTACTGCAGTACCGGTTTGAAAAGCAATGGTTTTATGAGTACTCCCTCTTCAGCCCGGAAGGAGTCCACCTGGAGCTGCACAGCAACACCATAGAGAAGGTGGAATCCGGCAGCTGCGAAGAGGTACTGCGACAGGCGTGGGAGCTGTCTAACGCAGAGGAAGGCTGCACCTATAAGCACATAATGACCGGCGAGATGTTCTATTTCTACCATATCCAGCATATGTCCAAGCACTTTACCCATGGTGGCTGTGGGATACGCCCCTTTCTGGATATTTGGGTCATGAATCACCGGATGCAGATCAGTCCGCAGAAGCGGCAGGCGCTTCTGGAAAAGGGGGAACTGATTAAGTTCTCCACCGCTGCAGAAGCTTTGGCGGAAGCCTGGTTTGCAGGTGCGAAAGCAGACGGTTTGTCACAACAGATGGGACAGCTTGTCATAACTGGCGGAATGTATGGAAACAAAGCAAATCAAGCAGTCATTGGCGGTGCGCAGAAGGGAAGCCGGGTGAAGTATGTATTGTCCCGGATTTTTATGCCCTATGATCAGCTGCAGTATGTGTATCCGGTACTGCAGAAAAATAAATGGTTGTATCCCTTTTGCCAGATCCTGCGGTGGCTGCAAATGCTTTTCGGTGGCGGTGTAGGAACTGCGCTGCGCGAGATAAAGGCCACTGCCACGGCTTCTGCACAGGAAATCGCAACGACAGAAGATATGCTGAAGCATTTGGGGTTGTGATTTAGCAGAAGGATAGTTTTCAGGGAAACCATTTCCTGAATCTGCGGCAAATATGTATGATCACTTTTACTGTAAAGGTATGTGTCTGCTTATGAATACATCATTAAAACGAATGGTGAACATTTTAACAACAACAGTCGTCATTTTAGCAGTCATTTTGGCGCTGCTGCTTGTGGGGATCCGGCTACTTGGCTTTCAGGTGTACACGGTTCTTTCCGGTTCCATGGAACCTACATATCAAACCGGCTCTATCATCTATGTCAGAAAGGCGGACTATCGGACTTTGCGACCCGGAGACACCATTTCCTTTATGGTCAATGAGACCACTGTTGTAACCCACCGGATCATACAGATAGAGCAGGACGAGACCGAGGCGGATACTCTGTGGTTTCATACGAAGGGCGATGCCAACGATTCAACGGATGCAAATCCGGTGCACTACCGGAATGTTCTGGGTAAGGCGGTGTTCTCCATACCCTATTTGGGCTATGTGGCAAACTATATCCAGACACCTCCGGGCGTGTATGTGACCATAGGCATCGTGACGCTTATGCTGGTCTTGTCGTTCCTGCCGGAGAGGAAAAAGAAAAAAGAGCAGCCACAGGCGTAATGTCGGGATTTTGCTGGAAACAGCTCTCAATAGATCCAAATTCATATTTCAGGAGGAAATAAAATGAACAAGAAGAAAGTCGTTTTGACAGTGCTGGCTATGGTACTGGTCTGCGCCATGTCCGTCATGGGAACAGCTGCATTTCTGTTTGACAAAACTGAGACCCCTGTCAAAAACACCTTTGTGGCTTCCGGCGGTGGTGAGCTGATCGGGGATGGCGGTGCGCTGACCCTGCAGGAGCATACCGTTACCGCTGATACCAACGGTAACTACACTCTGACCACTACCACTACCAACACCGGCGTAGAGTATAAGATTGTGCCCAGCATGGAAGTTCCCAAGGATCCCAGCGTCAGCATTACCGAAAAGACCGGCGCTCCCGCTTACCTGTACATCGAGTATATCAATACACTGAAATTCTCCACCGTGGTTGAGGGCACTGAAACACTGAATATCGATGATGCCAACTGGGAGCCTCTGATGAAGGACGGCGCGCAGGTCACAGGTCCCAACGGCGGTAAGGTATATATCTATGTAGATAGCGCCAACGTCCCCATTATTGTTACTGACGACCTTACCGAAGTGAATATCATCAAGGACAAAAAGTTCACCGTCAATAAGGATGCTACCAAGGGGCAGTTGGCTGAGGCAAACCAGGAACTGACCTTCTACGCCTATTTGGCCCAGGCCACTATGGGCGATACCAATGACGCGGCAGATATCTATAATGCCGTATTCAACACCACTTCTTCCGAGCCCACTCCCTGATCTGTAATCTCTTACCGAGAGGTATGTCCATAAGAAAGGAATGCAATCCATGAAAAAACGTGTATTTACCGTTGCGCTGGCGCTCTGTCTGGCTGCAATCGTCGGCTTCGGCACGCTGGCCTACTTCCAGTCCCAGAAGCAGGTAACCAACTACTTCGCTGTAGCAGGTGTGACAGATCCCACCGATCCTGACGCGACCATCAATACAGACGAGCTGTTCTCCATCAAGCTGGAAGAGACCGTCGTTGGCGGCACCGGCAAGACCGAGACCGGCAACACCTATACCGATATCCTGCCCGGCGATGTACTGGTAAAGGACCCCACTGTTACCAATACCGGCAAGTATGATGCCTGGGTGCGTGTGAAGGTCGTCATTTCCGATGCTGCCGCATGGCAGACTGCTTGTGCCGCCCATAACATCACCAAGCTGGATGCGATCTTCGGCGGCTATGACGAGACCAAGTGGACCCGTTATGACGATCCTGTCAAGGATACTGCAGCCGATACGCTGACCTATGTGTTCTACCTGAACGATCCCCTGACTGCAGCAACCGGTACTGCAGCAGCCGGCAGCGCTACCCTGTTCAGCTCCTTCACGGTTCCCGGTGTCTTTACCGTAGAAGAGATGTCCGCTCTGGCTACCTTCAATATTGAGATCACTGCCGAGGCTATCCAGGTCCGCAATACTGCCGACAATGCAAAGGATGCCTTTGGTGCAGCCTACTGGGTTGAACCCACTGCCTGATTCTGTAACAATTTGATTTCCTCCACCCGAGGGGCGTTTCCGCCCCTCGGGACGAGGTACATGTACCCCGGCACTTTTGCTGCACGGCAGCAGCCTGTCCGCGGCCAGCGGAGAATCGCACTGTAGCGAGGATAAAACAGAAAATAACAGTACGAAGTACGTTTGATAGAGAAATACGAGGAGGCGGTTTGTGCATGAAACGAAAATTGATAACTGTAAGCCTGATCGCTGTGATCCTGTCATTGCTGTCCGTGGGCACGGTGGCCTATTTTACGACCCAGGGCCGTGCCGCCAACGTCATCACGACAGGCAGTCTGGAGTTTGTAATTCACGAAAAGACTGCCACCGGAGAGGATTTTCCAAAGGACGGCATTGTGATCATGCCCGGTGACGAGATCAGCAAGGTCGTAACCATAGAAAATGTAGGCGGGCATCCCATGTACTTGCGTGTGGCGCTGGAGCAGTCCGTCAATGACGCGGCACTGACTGCCGGCGGCTGTATCCGCTTGGATATCAACACCGAGCACTGGACCTACCGGGACGGATACTACTATTATAATCAGGCACTGCAGGCCGGTGGGACCACCGAGCCCCTGTATACCACCGTTTTCATCGACGGAAAGAATGTGGGTAACGCTTATCTGGGCAAGGTGTTTGCCTTGGATATTTCCGCCTACGCGGTGCAGAGCGAAAACAACGGCGCAACGCCCTTTGACGCTCTGGGCTGGCCTGAAAACTAAAGGAGGTGGCTGCCATGAAGAAGAAAATAACCGCTCTGGCACTGAGCCTGATAATGCTTATGCAGCTGCTGCCGATGCCGGCTGCCGCCGTGGATATCGAGATCGCAGAGCCGGAATGTAACATGAACTGCAATACTGAGCTGGTCACAGCCCATCAACAGACCTGCGCCATCAAGGAGTATTACCGGGAGATCTATACCGCCTATACAGCCCAGGAGCTGTATGCTATGAAGGATCAGCTTTCCACCTCCGCCTGGGAATTCATCGTCAGCGAAAGCTGGAACCTGGACAACGCCAAAGCCCAGGAGCTGAATACCCTGATACAGAACGGTTCCGCTGCTGAGCCGGAAAGAACTACGATCAGCAAGACAGTCAACGGCCAGACCGTCACGGTGTCCGGTGAGCTGCCTGTAGAAACTGAGATCATCATATCGGCTGCGAATACGGTTATTACTGGAGATGGTTTGAAAAAAGAAACGGATTATGATATAGCCCTCTCTTTAGATGGTGAGGAATATGAACCGGATTCAAAAGTAAAAGTAACAATTTCTGGCCTGGATATCTGTGAATATAGTTTTGCTAAACTCACCCATTATATGGAGGATGTGGAAGCAATTCAGGCCGGTTATACAGCTGGAACGGTTCAGGCCTGGACAGATGCAAGTATTGCAGCCAATTATCCCAATGCAGCAGCTGCTGCACTTGAGGCGCTTGGGATGTCTGATACAGTATGCGTAGAGTTGTTCTACTCTTCCGCAGGTGAAGTTTCTGTGTCGAGCGGAGCGATTTCTTTCTATGCTTCGACATTCTCGATTTATACACTGGAATATACCGGAACGGACAGCGCAACGAGCAGAATTTACGCTGTTTACAATGATGATAACGGAACAGCACAAAACAGTAACGGCTACAGCGAAGACCATGAGATCACTATGGATGATAGTGACAACGCTACATTCATGCTGACAAGAGGCCAGAAGTTTTATCTGGATATTGGCCCCACCTTCTTCTTGACAGGTATGACATCATACCAATGGTACTTGAGCAGTTCAAACTTGGGCAGTTTGGATACATCCGGATTTGGCACCCTTGCGGGTAATGATACAATCCTTACGGTGTCTAGCTCTGCTCCGCATTATACCAAGTACACAATTAAAGTAATTGGATATAATCTTTGGGGCACGAATAGAAAGGAACGAACAATTAATGTTTATGTCGTCCCTGAAGTTCAGCTGATTTTCAATGCGAACATTCCCAGTGGTGCAACATCAAGCAATATCACAGTGCCAACATCCAGAAAGACTGTTTTGGGTGACGGAACCTCCACAGTGCCGTATACCCGCGTACAGGTATCAAATCCCACAGGCAGCGTTACAGGTTATTCTTTTGATGGCTGGTATACTGCGGCAGTGGGTGGTACGAAAGTCTCCTCCGGTTCCTATGTGTTTTTGGACAACGACAATGCCGAATATATTGGAGGGACCTACTCAGATCAGTACCGGGAAAACCTTTATGCCCATTGGACACCGATTACCTATACCATCAGTTACACGCTCAATAATGGCTCAGTCAGTCCGGACAACCCTACAACATATAACGTAGAAACTGCAAGCTTTAAGCTGAACAATCCCGGCAGAAACGGGTACACCTTTACCGGATGGACCGGTACTGGATTGAGTTCAGCAACTAAGGATGTCACCATTGCAAAGGGTAGTACAGGAAACCGTACTTATACTGCCAACTGGGCAGCAAATACCTACTATGTATCCTTCACTGGTAACGGTGCAACCAGTGGCAGTATGAGCAATCAAACCTTTACTTATGATCAGGCACAGGCCTTAACTGCCAATGTATTTACACGCCAGTATACAGTGACCTATAATGCCAACAGTGGGAGCGTCAGTCCTGCCAGCGCAACTGCTACTGCAGCCTTCAACGGTTGGGCAACCAGCGCTAACGGAGCAAAAGTATACAACAATCAGCAGTCGGTCAGCAATCTAACAGTAACCCCTGGCGGTACGGTTGATCTCTATGCCAACTGGACACTGGGGAGTGTAACATTGCCGACACCGACCCGTGCAGGTCACAAATTTGAGGGTTGGTATACTGATGCTGCCCTGACCAAATCTGCCGGTAGTGCGGGAGCTGCCTACACCCCCACAGTGGATATTACCCTCTACGCTAAATGGGAACCTCTGGCTACCTTCGCCGTTACTTATGAGTACACGGGAACTGTTCCCGAAAACGCACCCAGCGCTCCGGAAACGAAGGACTATACCGTCGGCGATACAGTATCCGTAGCCGCAGACCCCACGCTGGGCGGCTACAGCTTCAATGGCTGGACTTCCACCAACCCTGTAGTAACGGCTTCCCAAAACAGCTTCACGATGCCCGCCAGCGCAGTAACGCTGAGCGGCTCCTGGATAGTAAACAGCTATACGATCTTGTATAACTCCGCAGGCGGCTCCGCCGTGGATTCCCAAACTTACAATGTTACCACTGATGTAACGCTGGCAGCCGCGCCCACCAAGGATGGCTACAAGTTTGACGGCTGGGCTCTGTCCACCGCGGTCAATACCTGGGACGCCGACACCTATGGCGCAAGCGAGAATGTCGGCAGCGGCAAGTACGGCAACATCACACTGGTAGCCCAGTGGATACCGCAGTACAGGTATGAACTGGCGTTCGATACGAACACCACGGACACCGTTACCGGCATGCCCGGCAACATGGCTGTGACCGGCTGGCTGGACAGTGCCACTTACCAGTACAGCTGGAGTGGAGAACCCTCCCGCGCCAACTATACCTTCAAGGGCTGGTCCGCAAATAAGGATGCCGCAGCCGGTGACAGGATCTCGAATTGCACGATGACCGGCACTCCCGCCGCGACCGAAACCGTTACCCTGTACGCCATTTGGGAGGAAAACACCGTAACCATCCAGTACAAGGTTGACGGCGCAGGCGGCACAGTCTCCCCTGGAAGCCAGACAGTAAAGGTCAAGACGGGTATGCCCAGCTCCACCGCTACCGCAAGCAGCAATTACAACTTCCTGGGCTGGTACGATGCTTCCGGCAAGCAGCTATCCACGCAAGCGACATTTACGCCTGCTCAAAACAACGGTGTCTATGAGGCCGCTGTCTATTACGCCCGGTTTCAGCGCAAGACCGGTTCTCTCATTATCAATGTGGCACCTGCTGACAATGACCGGCCTGTCATCATTACTGTTACCGGGCCGGATGGCGTGAATATGACCTTCGTGACTACCGCCTCTCTGACGGTCCCTGATCTGCCTACCGGTAATTATACTGTCACCGCAGAGTCCTGGGGCTGTGATGCCAACGTAGGTGTAGCTGTGGTGGATGCCGCCATCGAAGAGAGCGATCCTGCGGAATTTACCGTCACAGTATCTACCGGAAGTACCGGCTGGTTTACAGCCGTTGCCTGGGTCAGGAATTTCTTCGGCATGAATGACGGCAAAGGCTGAGAAAGGGGGCAAGTATCATGAGAAAAGGAAAATATGAAAACCCCTCCGGCATGCCCCGCCGCAATAAGAGCGCGATCGTTGGGCTTGTCTGCCTGCTGCTGGTGCTGGTTCTTGCCGTAGGCGGCACAGCGGCATACTTTTTCAGGATCTCTGCGCCTGTGACAAACACGTTCACCGGCGGCAGCGTGGGCTGCAAGCTGCAGGAAACAGTTACAGGCAATACCAAGGAAAGCATTACTGTTACCAACGACGGCACATTCCCGGTGTATATGCGGATCCGGCTGGTCAGCTATTGGGCAGACAGTAACGGCCTGCCGGTGGCGAAAACGGCCCCGGCGCTGAACGTGACAACCGCTTCCGGCTGGACTCAGATCGGCGATTGCTATTACTATACGAAACCTGTTCAGAGCGGTGAGACTGTCAGCTTCCTGGCAAGCCCTCTGACGATGGTATCGGAGGACGGATATACCCAGGTGATGGAAGTCCTTGCGGAATCCATCCAGAGCAGCCCCGCGGATGCCGTAACACAAATGTGGGGGAGAACCGTTGATGCCTCCGGTAACATTACAGGTTAAGGGGGCTGCAGTAATGAAAAAAACAATAAAGCTTATAAGAGGCCTGCTGTTGGCTCTGGTACTGCTGCTGAATCTTGGCTTAACAGCATTTGCCGCGGGAACAGTAACCTACGACGGCAATGCCCGGGAATTTATCTTTGCACCGGGTTCGGAAGCGTCGCCTACGGATCTGTTTGGGCAGTTCAAGGATCTGGTGCCTGGCGACAAGGTCACACAGCAGATCGTCATTAAAAATGACGCTTCCAACGGCGTAAAGGTGAAATTCTATCTCCGGGCGTTGGGTGCCCAGGCAGGCTCAGAAGCACTTCTGTCTCAGATGCAGCTGACTGTAAAGCAAACCGGTAATTCGGTGCTTTTTGATGCGCCCGCAAACGAAACAGCCCAGCTGACGGACTGGGTATACCTGGGGACTGTGTATTCCGGTGGGGAGATCACGCTGGATATCACATTAGAGGTTCCAATCACGCTGGGGAATGAATTCCAGAACAGCGCCGGTTATATCGACTGGGAGTTCAAGATTGAAGAGCTGCCCGTTGAATCTGGCGATCCCCAGCCGCCAAAGACGGGCGATACAAGCAACCTGCTCCTGTATGCCTGTCTGATGACGGTCAGCTTTGGAGCACTTCTTTTGCTGCTGTGTAAGCGTATAAAGCATGCCTGAAAAGAACAACATGCAGCCCATCTGCATTCCGCCTAGGCGGAATACAGGTGGGCTGCAAACATTAGACAGATTCCAGGGGATACTTTTGCGATGATTGACAAAACGCCAAAGGCTATGTACAATGGGCTTGCGGCAAAAGAAGAAACAACACGAAGGAGTGAATGCAATGACCTTTCCGACAGAGGATCTGCAGTGGACAAGATGCCCCAAAGAGCATACCATCACAGAGGATTCTGTGACGGTCGTTACAGACCCTGGTACGGACCTGTGGCAGAGGACCTATTACGGCTTCCAAAATGACAATGCCCCTGTTTTGCAGCTGGAGACCCAGGAGCGGTATTTC
>JAZSHB010000088.1:0-7518 GCA_045533015.1 Faecousia sp. | reverse complement strand
AGAAAGGCACATAGCGTTGCTCCTTTATTTGACATCCAGGCTTGCAAGAACCGTGGAAAGCCGCAGATTGCCCTTTTCAAAGTCGGAGGCCGCTGCCATCACCTGCTCATAGGCAGTGTGGCTGCCGGCTTTTTCCAGCTGGACCGCCAGATCGGCAAGCTCCTTTGCATGGGCGGCATTGTGACCGACCATGTATTTCATCAGCGCCAGCAGCTCCTCCATGGGGGTGTGCTGGCAGCCGCCGCAGCAGCTGCCACAGTCACCGCAGTCGTGGCTGTGGTCATGGGTATGCCCCTCACCGTGGAGATGGTCATGCGCGTGGGGATGCGCATGGCTGTGCGCGTGTTCATGGGAATGTTCATGGGTATGGGCAACGCCGTCGTGGGTGTGTTCGTGGGAATGGGTATGCGCATGGCTGTGGTCGTGATCGCCACCGCCGATGTGATCATGGTGAAGATGCATAGCAGTAACTCCTTTGTCCGTTTTCTTTTATTATATCCGGTGTGTCAACCGATGGTTTCCAGGGCATCCTGTATGGCACCGATGGAGTACAGCGAGCCGAAGCACAGCACCACGCCGTCTGTTCCTGCCTTTTCCATAGCGGTGCGCACGCCTGCAATGATGCTGTCACAGGCGGTGGCGGACGCGCCCTTTTCCTCTAAATACTGGGCAAGCAGCGCCGCATCCAGTTTCCGGGGGTTGGGGGGTGTGATGCACACAAATTCCTGTACCAGGGGCATCACCGGCTGATACATATCCGCGTAGTCCTTGTCTGCCAGCACGCCGGTGAGCACGATGACCCGCCGGTCAGCCAGGTAATCCTCGATGTTTTTGACCAGCGCTTCAATGCACTGGGGATTGTGACCGCCGTCGATGATGAACAGAGGGTCTTTGCGCATGATGTCAAATCTGCCGGGCCAGGATACTTCCCGGATGCCGTCGCGGATATTCTGCTCAGATATTTTCCAACCCCGGGCGATCAGCGTGTCTGCAACAGACAGCACCACAGCTGCGTTGTGCAGCTGATGGTCGCCCAGCAGGGGCAGTTCCAGCCCCTTGCGGCTGCCGCAGTCAAAGACCTGCCCTTCCAATCCGTGGGAAACAAGCCGCAGACCGTTGAAATCTGCTTTGGTAAGCGGGATGTTCCGGTCCTTGCAGACCGATTCAAACACAGCTTCTACAGAGGGAGAGCTGCGATACACCACTGCATGGGAGCCGGGCTTGAAAATACCTGCCTTTGTCTTGGCGATCTCCTCAACGGTGCTGCCCAGCACATCGGTATGGTCCAGACCGATGTTGGTGATGACCGCCACCTCCGGAGCTTTGATCACATTGGTGGAGTCCAGCGCGCCGCCCATACCCACTTCCAGCACCACGATATCACAGCGGTTGCGTTTGAAGTACTCAAAGGCGATGCAGCTGACAAGCTCAAATTCCGTGGGACTTTCCTCCATGGACTGTGCCTTAGGCTTGATCC
Source organism: Faecousia sp. (assembly GCA_045533015.1). GTDB lineage: Bacteria > Bacillota > Clostridia > Oscillospirales > Oscillospiraceae > Faecousia. The sequence goes on along the minus strand of JAZSHB010000088.1, from coordinate 6,041 downwards.
ATGCGGTGATCTGGGTCAGCTCGCTGTCGGAGATCGGCACGCCGTCGATCTGCATCCGTTCGTTGAATCGGTAAATATAAGGAGAGGTATAAAGACCCACCCGGTAGCCTGCTTTTTGCAAAATAGAGGCGGTCATGGCGGCGGTAGAGCCTTTGCCGTTGGTGCCGGCAATGTGGACATACTTCAGCTTGTCCTGGGGGTTGCCCATCAGGTCCAGCAGGTTGCGTGTTCTCCCAAGACCGGGAATGCTGCCCTTCCAGCACACCGAGTGGATATATTCGATGGCTTGCTCGGCGTTGGTGATGGAGGGATCCTTTTTGTCAGACAGGGGCTGCCACAGACCCAGCCGGTCAAATACCCGCACCCGGAACAGCAGGTAGAGCACCGCAACATCGATGACCAGGGTGACGGCAAACTGCACGCCGCGGGTACTCAGAAAATAGACAAGACCCTGTTGGAAAGAGCCTGCCACATTGGGGTCATAATAATAAAAGTACGCCAGGGCGGTGCTTTGGTACAGCACGGAGCCGAGAATCACCGGGGGCAAAAAGCCCACAGCCAGCCAGCCCAGGGACAGCTTTTTCACAAACTGGCGGCGGAACAGCCCACCGAACACGCCGTAAAGAATCGGCGGTATGCACAGCAGCGGATTGTAGCCATAGCCGGAAAACAGGCAGCCGATCAGGTCTGCGGAGAAGCCCACCAATCCGCCTGCCATAGGACCGAACAGCATACCGGCAAGGTAAATGGGAACGGCTTCAATGGAAAACCGGGTGAAGGCGTTGGGCATGGGAACGATGAGCCGTGCCAGCACCACACTCAGGGCTGCCAGCAGGGCGCAGCACGCCAGGGTCCTGGTAGCCATCGCCTGTTTGTGGGTGAGTTTTTTCTGTCTCATTGGATTACCTCCTTATACTGTGGGGTCAGCTGCATAAAAAAACCCCACACGCAAATGCGTGGGGGAGTATATACAGCAGAAACACCCAGGGGCAAAAGCCCTACCGAGCATCGCTTTGCATAATGGAGATCATCCAATATGGCCAGCGGGTGCGGATACCCCATCGCGGACATGGTCCTTCGTCTGTCACTCAACTCCCCATTTTGACAGCACTTCACGCGAGGTCTCCTACTCTGTTCGGGGTTATCATACACGATTTGGAGCAAAATGTAAATACCTTTTTATATAAAGGAGGGAAATTCCGGAAGATCAGGCAAATGAAAACAAAGACCCTCCCCTGCAATTCACGGTATAAACAGCCACCGGAATGTGTTCCCAAAATAGTGCTTGACTTTCTGCGGCGGCTGTGCTAAGATATGCGGGTAATAAAGAAGGCTGTACATCCGCCACACGGTAAGCCAAAGCGCAAAACGGTCAATATTCCCACCTTTTCCTATGGAGAAGGTCTGTGAGTATGCGGATGGATTGCCATTCGCATTTTTGTTTTGTTTTTGGAGGTGCTTACCATAGCAAAGTTAGATCATCAGCTCAATGAGGAGATCCAGGACAAGGAAGTCCGACTCATCGGCGCCGACGGTGCGCAGCTGGGCATCGTTTCTGCTGCACAGGCCAATGAAATGGCTGAGGAGCAAGGTCTGGATCTGGTGAAAATTTCTCCCAACGCAACGCCCCCTGTCTGTAAGATCATGGACTATTCCAAATTCTGCTACGACCAGAAGAAGCGGGAAAAGGATGCCCGGAAAAATCAGCGGGTGGTGGAGATCAAGGAGATCCGCATGAGCCCCAGTATCGACACCAACGACCTCAACACCAAGATCAAAAGCGCTCTCAAATTCCTGGGCGACGGCAACCGCGTCAAGGTCAGCGTCCGTTTCCGGGGCAGAGAGATGGCACATACCAACATTGGTGAAAAGCTGCTGATGGATTTTGCCGAGGCGTGCTCCGAGGTGGCTGCTATGGAGAAAAACCCCAAGCTGGAAGGCCGCTTTATGGCGATGTTCCTGACCCCCAAGAACAGCAAGTAAATCATCTATCATTACCAAAGATATGGAAGGAGAAACCAACTATGCCCAAGCTGAAGACCCATAGCGGTGCAAAGAAGAGATTCAACCTGACCAAGTCCGGTAAGGTTAAGAGAGCCCGCGCTTACAAGAGCCATATCCTCACCAAGAAGGACACCAAGCGTACCCGTCGTCTGCGCACCACTGCCTATGCTGATGTGACCAATGTGTCCGCCATCAAGCAGATGATCCCGTACAAGTAAGAGAAGGAGGATATTGAAAAATGGCAAGAGTTAAAGGCGCGATGATGACGCGCAAGAGAAGAAATGCTACCCTGAAGCTGGCAAAGGGCTACTGGGGTTCCAAGTCCAGACATTTCAAGATGGCAAAGCAGGCCGTCATGAAGTCCGGCAACTATGCGTTCGTTGGCCGCAAGCTGAAGAAGCGTGACTACCGCAGACTGTGGATCACCCGTATCAGTGCTGCTGTGAAGCCCTACGGTCTGAACTATTCCACCTTCATGAACGGCGTGAAGAAGGCTGGCATCGAGATGAACCGCAAGAGCCTGTCTGAAATGGCGATCCAGGACGCAGCTGCATTTGCTGCTCTGGTAGAGAAGGCTAAGGCTGCCCTCTAAGCAAACGCAAGACCCTGCTGCGGCAGGGTCTTTTTTGCACCGTAAGGTTATAGGCGGGGCGGAAAACACGAATATAAAGAGGAGGTGATCACATGGAAGGAAAGCATATTGCTACACGGGCTGGGCGGTTGTCGTCGTTTTTGCGTGAGGAAATGAAGCTGTCAGCGGGGCTGATGAACCGGCTGAAGTGGCAGCAGAAGCTGTTTGTAAACGGCGTACCCCAGCATACGAACTATCCTGTGCAGGCAGGCGATGTGATCACCGTATCACTGGACGAGCCGTTACCGGAATATCCTGCGGAGCAGGGCGCGCTGACCGTTTTATTCGAGGATGAACACCTCCTGGCGGTGGATAAGCCTTCCGGGATGCTCATTCATCCCTCCCGTGCCACGATGACCGGGACTCTGGCGAATCGGGTCATAGGCTATTACCGGCGCACCGGGCAAAGCTGCGCCTTTCATCCGGTGACCCGCTTGGACCGAGACACCTTTGGCATCGTACTTCTGGCAAAAAATTCCCACATCCATGCCCTTGTGAGCGCAGGGGATGTGAAAAAGACCTATCACGCACAGGTCTGGGGCGGTCCGGAGTCGGATGAAGGGGTGATCGACGCACCCATCGCCCGGAAACCCCTGCCCAGCCTCCTGCGGTATGTGGCACCGGAGGGAAAGCCGTCAGTGACGGTGTATTCTGTGCTGCAGCGCCGGGAAAACAGCTGTCTTTTGCAGCTGCGACCCATCACCGGGCGGACCCATCAGCTGCGCGTCCATTGCGCCTTTATGGGATTTCCGATTCTGGGAGATCCCCAGTACGCCACGGCGGACAGCCGGAAGCTGTCGGAAAAGCTGGGGTTGACCAGCCAGCTGTTGTGCGCCAGGGAATTGGAATTGATACACCCCATTACGGGACAGAAGCTGCACCTGATATCCCAGATGGAGGTATCCCCGCGCGGCTGAAAATGCCCTATTGACAAGCTTGCCAATAGGGCATATACTATAGTTAACACATGAACGGTTGCTCATATGTCGATATAAACACCGGGAGGAAGAATTATGGAGCATCATCACCATGAAGCGCATAGCTGTGGCTGCGGTCACTGCCACCACGAACAGCATCACGACCATCACCACGGGCATGATGAGAAAAACGAGGGTATGCAGCTGCTGTTGGGCGGAGGTCTGTTTGTGCTGGGCGTCCTCCTGGACTGGCTGGGATTGGGCATTCCCGGATTGATCGTGTATATTGCGGCGTATGTTCTTTTGGGAGCGCAGGTGCTGCTGGCAGCGGGAAAAGGCGTTGTCAAGGGGCATGTTCTGGATGAGAACTTTTTAATGGGAATCGCCACGATCGGCGCTTTTTGTATCGGAGAATTTCCCGAGGCGGTGGGCATTATGCTTTTCTACCGGGTAGGCGAATACTTTGAGGAAAAAGCGGTGGCACGCAGCCGCAGCCGAATCATGGAGGCGGCGGATCTGCGCCCGGAAACAGTCACCCTGGAGGACGGAAAAACACTGCCTGCCGAGCAGGCGGAGGCAGGTGCGGTGCTGCTGATACGCCCCGGCGACCGGATTCCGCTGGATGCGGTAGTGCTGTCCGGGGAGAGCCGTATCGACACTGCACCGATCACCGGCGAGCCGGTACCGGTCCGGGTGACGGCGGGGGACGAAGTGATCTCCGGCTGTGTAAATCTGTCCGGGCAGCTGACGGTAAGGGTAGAAAAGCCTTTGGCAGATTCCATGGTCAGCCGCATTTTGGCAGCGGTGGAGACGGCGGCAGCAGGCAAGCCGCGGATCGACCGGTTCATCACCCGCTTTGCCCGGGTTTATACACCGGTGGTGGTGGCAGCTGCGGTGGTGACAGCCATCGTACCGTCGCTGATCACCGGACAGTGGAGCTATTGGATATATACGGCGCTGTCCTTTTTGGTCATGAGCTGCCCCTGTGCCCTGGTGCTGAGTGTGCCGCTGGCGTTTTTCTCCGGCATTGGCGTGGGCTGCAAAAAGGGGATATTATTCAAGGGCGGTCTGTCCATCGAAGCGCTGGCGGGTGTCCGGGCGGTGGCATTGGATAAGACCGGCACGATCACCAAGGGCGATTTTCGGGTGCAGCAGGTGTCCGGCAGAGAGGATACCCTGGCGGTGTGTGCCGCCTGTGAACAGGGCTCTACCCACCCCATTGCTGTGAGCATTACGGCAGCGGCAAAAGAGCAGGGCATGCAGCTGCCGAAGCCGGAGCAGATGGAGGAGATCCCGGGACACGGCATCCGGGCTGAGCTGGAGGGAAAAACTGTCCTGTGCGGGAATGAAAAGCTGCTGGCGCGCTTTGGCGTGGAATGTCCCCCTGCCGGACAGGAGGGCAGCACGGTATTCGTAGCAGTAGATGGTGTATGCATCGGAACAGTTTGTGTAGCAGACACCCTTAAGCCCGGTGCACAGACGGCGGTAAAACGCCTCAAGGCGATGGGTGTGGAGCCGGTGATGCTCACCGGCGATACGCAGGTCACAGCCCTGGCGGTGGCAAAGACGGTAGGAATCGAGGAAGTCCACGCCCGGCTCCTGCCGGAGGGTAAACTGGAAAAGCTGCAGCAGCTTCGCAGCCGGAAGGGTGCTGTCATGTTCGTCGGAGACGGCATCAACGATGCCCCGGTGCTTGCCGGCGCGGATGTAGGCGCAGCAATGGGCAGCGGCGCAGATGCTGCCATTGAAGCGGCAGATGTGGTATATATGACGACGGATGTGGAGGCAGTGGCTGATTCGATACAGATCGCCCGCAGCACCCGGAGGATCGCCTGGCAGAATGTGGTGTTCGCCCTGGGGGTCAAGGTGCTGGTCATGGTGCTGGGGCTTTTGGGCTATGCATCCATGTGGATGGCGGTGTTTGCTGATTCCGGCGTTGCAATGCTGTGTGTACTCAATTCCATACGCATGCTATACAGGAAATAAAAAATTACTACCCAAAAAATCGGGTAGTAATTTTTTGCAGTATCAATCCAGGATGATGCCCTGGGGTCTGCGGATAATATGCTCGATGCTGCGGCAGGCAAGTGCGTGATCGTAGTAGCGCTCCAGCTCCAGCTCGTTCATCATCAGAATATACCAGTCTGACGGGCGCATTTTTTAATCGTAAGCATATGCACCCTCCATAAAAGGTGTTTTTTGTATCATACTAATAAAAAGAAAATACTGGAAAGACAAAATTTAACATTCGCATAAAAAACCGGAGCGCTTTCGGCACTCCGGCATGGGCAATACAGGTTATTTTCCTTTGAGATTTCCCAGCAGCTCCAGAACCATGCGGCAGTGGTCGCGCTCCTGGGCGGCGAGCCGGGAAAAGACCTGTCCGTACTCGGGGTTTGCTGCCCGTTTTTCGTATTGGGCAAGGCAGCGCATTTCTCTGCCGTAGCACCGGCGAAGAATCTGATCCGGGTCCCCTGCGGCAGGGGGGA
>JAZSHB010000120.1:0-18033 GCA_045533015.1 Faecousia sp. | reverse complement strand
CTCTTACACGCTGCTGCCGCCCTGCCATCATCCTTCTTTCTGCGGTGGTACCGATGCGGTCAAGTGCCTTTCCGATCTGCTCGACAGAGTATATACGCAAGCATTCGTGTTCCAGCTTAAAATCCGTAACGGTGGAATATGCCCATACAAAGGTGGTTTTGTCCTTGCTTGCCTTGCTGATAATATCCTCGATTTCCGGTTGAGCTTTTAGCGGCTTTTCGTGTTCTGTGTTCCTTCGTGCCAGATCGTCCTGCTCCTGCCGTGTCAGCCGGAAGCCTTGCAGATTTCCAGCCGCCTGTGCTTCAATCTGTTTCCAAAGCTGAAGGGCATCCAGAGCCGCCAGAGCTTCCAAATCAATACCCTTTACAGGGACAGTCCAAAAACGCCGTGATCCTGTTGGGTCTATGAGAAATTGCTCTGTGTTACAGGTTGCGATTAAAGATGTACGGCGGCACAGGGTCTGGTCTGTCCGTCCATAGGGAAGCCGGTATTCGTCAATCTCTGCTGTGATAAATGCCTTCAGCCGTTCCAGATCGCTGCGAAGCGTGGTTTCGATTTCGCCCCATTCACAAATCCAGCAGCTAGTGCAGCGGCGTATTGTGTCTTTGTCCCGGCTGTCCAGATACTGACCTAGCTTGACTAGCTCCGGTAATACTCCGATTTTCCGTACAAAGCTGGTTTTGCCGATACCCTGCTTTCCTTGCAGGACTAGCAGCCCATCAGCTCCGAAGGGGTGTTTTGCATCGTTGTGTGCCATACTGTAGCATTGCCAAAGCCATTTATGTAGCAGGGTCTGTGATAGCTCGTCATCCTCTATGCAAAGGATTTTATAAAGCTGCTCCACACGGTCTACACCGTCCCACGCTGGGGCATTCTTCAGCATAACCTCCACAGGGTTATACCGATGTTTGCCAGCCAGAACGCCCAGCAGGTCAGCCACAAGCCCCCTGTCGCATTGGTATTGCCGTTTTAGCTGATCGTGGACAATAATGTGCAGATCGCTTTTGACGGTTTCCGGATTAAAACTAGGGTCTACGCCGTCCACCTCGACAGAATGGGAAATGCAGTTATAAGCTATTTCGATGGCATTGTCATCCAGCCACATTTCCAGCTTATCAACGGTCAGCTGTGGCTTCGTCTGTCGCTCTGGTTTGGCTTTTTCTTCTGGTATATCCTCTGCCTCCGGTTCATCTACAAGGCTTTCTCCACGCTCTACAATGCTTCTGGCGGCATCCGCTAGCACATTAAGGGGTATTCCGTCTTGAAGATGTTTTTGTATTTGTGCCGTGTCCATTCCGTTTAGAATTAAAAAATCCAAATCGGACAGCGGCTGCTCTGTTTGTGTTGCCTCCAATTCCTGACCGCCTTGCCGTCCTCCAACCGACAGGGCTGTGCGGTGCAGGGTTTCTGTCATTGGGCAGCACCTCCGTGTGTGATCTGTTCCAGAAGTGCCGGGATATTAATATAGTAGGTTGTTCCGCTGCGGATATGGGGAATAGTGCCTTCCTTGCATCCCTTACGCAGAAAATACTGGGATAGCCCGGTTGTCCTGCTTGCTAGTGCAATCTTTTGATATGGGGTTGTATTGGTCTGCATTGTTACATCTCCTTTCTTCTTTCGACCATTCTGTCAATCGTCCGTAAAATGTGTTCTTTTTGATCTGAAGGAAGCTCCTTCCTAGCCAGCTTTCTTGAAAATGCAGTTTCGGATTGCCCAAGAGCTGAAGCGACTTCATAGCCAAAAAAGCCAGAACGCTTGATTGCGTTTCTAATTTCCAGATTGTACACAGTTTTTCCTCCTTTCGTGGATAATTATTATTGACTTTTGACTGTCTATATTGTACAATTAAAATATGAAAACCGCAAACAATTTTAATGTTTTAGTTGTTTAATAAAAAGGCAGAAAGGGGCAATATTATGGCTCGTCCTAAAGTGAAAATTAATGCTAATCGGGGTTTAAGATTAAAACAGATATGTGATGAGAAGGGCATCACTCAAACACAGCTGTCTAAGCTGGTAAACATTTCTCAGCAAGCCATTTCAAATATGATTAACGGAAATGCAACAGTAACGGAAACAACAGCCATCGAAGTTATAAAAGTATTTCCTGAATATCGCTATGAATGGCTTATGGATTTTGACAATGTAAAAACAAAAGAAGAAAAGAAAATACAGGTTTGGGAACAAGAAGGAAAAATTACAACTTCTACCGTCCAACTAATTGCGGCATCTTTCAGACAGCAAGGTTATGAAATGAAAATGTGTACACCTGCAAATGTACCTGAAGGATATAAGTTTCATAACAATGATGGATATTATTTATTCAGTAAAGGCAGCGACCCTATTGTGATTTCTGTAGACGATTACTTCAAAATGGAAGCAAGCATTTTGGAATTTACCGAATTTGTAACTAGCAAATATCTAAAGAAGGAAGGTAAAGCATAATGGCATCAATCCGTGAAATGGAAACAAAGACAGGCATCTGCTACGAAGTAGGTGTTAGCCGTGGCAGAGGCAAAAGCAAAGTATACCGCCGCTTTTATCCGGAAGCAGGATGGAGTAAAAGAACCATCGACAGGGAGTTAAACAAATTCGTCCGTGAGCTTGAAAAAGAGGTTGAAGCCGGGCAGACCGTTTCCAGAGAAGAACGCAAAGAAAAAGAGCTTGAAGCAATGCGTGAAGCCGCAAAGGTTCAAACTCTAAAGCAATATGGCGAAAAGGTCTTTATGCCTACCAAAAAGGTAACGATCAGCGAAAACACACGAAGCAGTTTTCAAGGCTGTCTGGACAGGCGTATTTATCCTGCATTGGGTGATCTGCGGCTTCCGGATATTACATCGGCTAATATTTCCGCTTTCCTGCTGTCCGTACAGGCTGAAGGCAAGAGCCACGGCACAGTTATCAAGTATTACACCATTCTAAAGAGCCTTTTCAAAATGGCATATATGAACGATGAAATACCACGCAATCCGATGGACAAAGTAGAACGCCCAAAGCCTCGCAAGGATGAAGCCAGAAAAATGGAGGTTGAAGCCTACACAGAGGAAGAAACGGCATATATTCTGGAATGCCTAGAAAAAGAGCCGTTAAAGTGGCGTGTCCTTATGGAGCTTATGATCGACACAGGTATTCGCCGGGGAGAATGCTGCGGCTTGAAATGGTCAAATGTGGATTTCCAAAGCAACACTATCACCATAGAGCATAACCTGTGCTATACTCCGGAAAAAGGCGTGTATCTGGACACTCCCAAAAATGGCAAGGTTCGCAACATCAATGTAGCTCCGGAAGTTATGGCTCTGCTGAAGCAGCTCCGGACAAATGAAGGCGTGATAAAATTCAGCCCTTATGTATTCACACAGGACGGCACAACAGAGCCGATGCACCCCCAAAGCCCCACACGGTATATGCAGAAATTCTCTGCCCGGTATGGCATACAGGAGCTGCACCCCCACAAACTGCGGCACAGCTTCGCCAGCATCGCAATCACAAACGGTGCAGATATTGCCAGCGTGTCGGAAATTCTAGGACACTCCGACAAAGCCGTCACTTTGAGAATGTACACCCACGCCGATCAAGCTAGTATGACTAGGGCAAGTAATATCTTCCGTGAAGCTATCAAACGGAAACAGGCATAAAAAAAGCCGGGCAGGTTCAGCACCTGTCCGGTCATTTTTTCGGTCTATGTAGTGGTTTTTGTAGTGGTTTTTTCAGCTGTCAAAATATCCGCAAAAAAGCAAAAGCCCCAAAACCGTTGTGGTTCTAGGGCTTTTTTGGAGCTGCTAGCCAGATTTGAACTGGCGACCTCATCCTTACCAAGGATGCGCTCTACCGACTGAGCTATAGCAGCAGATGTCAGACAGCTTTGCCATTATACCCCAGAGGTTGTGGATTGTCAAGCTTTTTTTGAAAAAATATCGAAACGGACGGGAAAACGCCGTTGCCGAGCAACGAAATTTAGGATTTGTCTGTGTACGCGATTTCGTGCGAAGCAGAAATTTTGAAATTCAAAGGGTTTCCAGAAGGGCTTCCAGCTGGGGTAGACTTTCGATCTCGTAGTCCGGCACAAGTCCTGCCTTAGGCAGCTTATGCCCGGGATTGACCCAGCAGGTTGAGATTCCTGCATTTTTACCGCCCTGGATATCGGAGGAAAGGCTGTCCCCAACGATCATGGCGCGGTTGGGGTCAAAGCCGGGGATCTGGGCAAAGCAGCTTTCGAAATACGCCGCTGCAGGCTTATTTGCCCCCATCTGCTGGGAAATGAAAATGTTCTGAAAATAATCTGCGATACCCGCACTGGCGATACGGCTTTGCTGGACGACGGTCGTGCCGTTGCTGGCAAGGTACAGCTTATATTTTTTGGAAAGGGACTGGACTGCCTCCAGGGCACCGGGCAGGAAATAGTGACCCTTGCCCAGATTTTCCATATAACACAGGGAACACGCCTGGGTGTCTGCGGCTACCCCAAGCTCGGAAAAGAGCTGTGCAAACCGCCCTACAAGCACCTGCTGCCGGGTGATCTCCTGGCGCTCCAGCATTTTCCAATGGTTATCGTTGATCTGGCTGTAGCGGGTGCAGACCGCCTCGGTGGGTGCTACGCCAAAGGCACTTAGCGTTTTGCGGATAGCAACCTCCTCCGCTTTGTGAAAATCCAGGATCGTGTCATCCAGATCGATAAACAAAAACTCAAACATGTTTCTTTCTCCTGACGATCTCGTTGGCGATGGCGGCAAACTGGGCGATGTCCAGGGTTTCGCCCCGGACGCTGGGGGCAAGTCCGCAGGCGGCGATCACTTCACCGGCACCTGCTTTCCCGAGCTCCGGGAAGCCGGCGGCAAGTCCGTTTTGCAGGGTCTTGCGCCGCATGGCAAAGCTTGCCCGGACAGTACGGAAGAAAATATCCTTACTTTCGATCTGCCAGGGAAGGGTCTTGCGGGTACGCAGGGTGATCACAGCTGAGGTGACCTTTGGCTGGGGCAGGAAGCAGTTGGGCGGCACATCAAACAGCAGCTCCGGCTGGGCGTAATACTGGCAGAAAACGGTAAAGGCGCTATAGTCAGCAGTACCGGGCTTTGCAGCGATCCGCTGGGCGACCTCCTTTTGCACCATGACAGTCACGGACGCAAAGCACTCCGCCTCCAAAAGGGCGGTGAGAATGGGGGAGGTGATGTAGTAGGGCAGGTTCGCGCACGCCATGGGGCGCAGTCCTGGGAATTTTTCCTTTACCAGTGCCGGAACATCCAGCTTCAGCACATCGTCCCAGAGGATCTCCAGATTGGGAAATTCACCGACGGTCATATCCAGAATAGGCTTCAGCCGGCGATCCACTTCAACGGCACAGACACGACCGGCGCGCAGCGCCAGCTGCTGGGTCAGCGGACCGATGCCGGGTCCGATCTCCAAAACGCCGGCGGTTTCATCCACACCGGATGCCTCGGCGATCTGCTGGGGGACCCAGCCGGCAACGAGGAAATTCTGCCCCTTTGCTTTGGAAAAATGGAAGCCATGCTCGGCGAGCAAGGGCTTCATTACTTGAATATTACAAACATCGATCATAAAAAAATGCCCTCTTCCCTGCAATAAAGCCCCTTTTGCAGCTATTATAGCAGGGCAGAGGCGATATTTCAACAAATTTTAGTCCAGGAAGTAAACGGTACAGCTCTTCACACCGAACTGCCAGCATTCTGCGTCCGTATCGAAGTACAGGTCCAGCCGGTCGCCTTTGATCGCGCCGCCGCAGTCCTCTGCAGTGCCGATACCGTAGATGTAGGAGCCGTCGTTGGAGACGATGAACATCCGGGTGCCGTAGGGGATGACGCTGGGATCAACAGCGACCGTACCAACGCGGACTGTCGTACCGGTGGCGGTGATGTCGTTGCAGCCGGCGTCCGTCTTGGTGTAGGCGGTGGCACGGAACTGGGCAGTCTTGCTGTAGGTCAGCACCTCGCCGTCGGCTGTGACGATCACGCCGTTGCCAATGGCAGGTGTGTCAGAGTCGGCATCCAGCTGTGTACCGGTACCAACAGCGATGATCTGATCCACAGGCTGTATGGTGACCGTCTCCTCCAGTACTGTATGGCTGTTTTCCTGAGAGTTGACATACACAACATTTGCGGTGCGGAGCATTTGTCCGGTAACGCCCTCCACCAGGATCTCCTCCTGTCCTTCAGGAAGGGTGGGATCGTAGCAATAGGTGGTCTTGTAGGGGATATCCACAGTGTAGGTCTGGACCATCTCGACCACATGGTCGATGGTGACCTCCATACCGTCGTAGGTCTCGGTATCCAACGCTGCGGAAATGCTGTGGTTTTCTGTTGTCTGGATGTTAAGGCGGTTCAGCAGTGCATCACGCGTTTCGCCATAGCTGCTGACCTTGATCTCCTCGCCACAGTAACGCAGCGTGACGAGTTGATTGCGCTGGACGGTGATCTCAGAAACGCCGTTGCCTTCCTGCGCAGTGTACATATCATCTTCACCCAGATCGAAGCCTGCCCTGTCAAGAACATCTGCAGGATCGGTAGTGTAAGTGGTGTAGACCGTAACGCGTTCGCCATCGGTGATAACATATGTAGTCTGCGCAAGGGCGGTAGGCGCCAGAAGCGCGACTAACAAAAACACCGGAACCACGATCGCTACCAGGCGGGTGAGAAGATTTTTTCTCTTTTCAACAAACGATGTAATAGCTTGCATGGATCGAACCTCCTTTCGCAAAAATAAGAGCATGATACCGCCTAAAAAGAACGGTATCAAAAGGTTACAAAATGACGATCCTGCAAAGGATCGTGAGTGTATTATAACATTTATTTTGAAAAAGTCAAGTCTTTGCGCCAAAAAGCAGAAAAACGACAACTTTTTACATAAAAATATCTTTAATTTTATGTTAACTTAACTACGAAATATGCTGTTTCCTTCTACACGAAAACACAACAACTGGTGGATTTGGTTACATTCGTTTACATAACTCGACAAATTATGTAACATTCGCCTAAAAGTCCGGAGATATAGATTATGGTAAACCAACAGAGTGCAAAAAATGCCATTTTTTCTCCCTTTTTGCCATAAAAACCACCTTAAAAACAGAAGTAACCTCCACCGGGTTTTGTTGGGATTGACACGGCTGGGGATCTGTGGTATATTTTACCCGTTAGAGGCTGTGATGAAGACAAGCGCTTTTGGTAAGCTGCCCAGAGAGGAGCCGGTTGGTGAGAAGGCTCTGCGACCCTGCCCTTAGCGATACCACTTCTGAGCCGACGGTTGGAAATAGCCGTCCGGGTGTGCCCGTTACAGCGCAGCGCAATGAGTGGCGGACTTGTCCGCAACCAGGGTGGAACCGTGGAGTACATTATATATTATGTGCCCCCCCCCTGATTATGTCAGGGGTGGGGTATTTTTATTGAACCGCCTCTGAAAACACCTTTTCGGTGGACAGGGGCTCTTTTCCCGCAGTACTTCCTTTTGAAGCTTGGCAATACACAAAGTATTCCTGCAACTGCGAAAGTTGTCCTGCGGAAAAACCTCTGGCTGTCCCCACGAAAATCTGTCTTTGCGAGGCGGTTTGTTTCCGCCGAAATGAAAAGGAGGAATATTTATGTCCGAAGAGAATCTGTACACCTTTGAAAACCCGGAGTACCGGAAGACCTACTGGCACACCAGCTCCCACATCATGGCGCAGGCAGTCATGCGCCTGTGGCCGGAGGTACAGCTTGCAATTGGTCCTGCCATCGAGGAGGGCTGGTACTACGATTTTGATGCGCCCTTCTCCTTTACCCCGGAGCATCTGGAAAAGATCGAGGCGGAGATGAAGAAGATCTGCAAGGAGCGTATCCGCCTGGAGCGCAGCGAAAAGCCCCGTGAGGAAGCTATTGCCTATATGGAGCGTCTGAATGAGCCCTATAAGGTCGAGCTGATTCAGGACCTGCCGGAGGATGCGGTGATCTCCTTCTATACCCAGGGGGAATTTACCGATCTGTGCGCCGGTCCGCACCTGGACCATACGGGTCGGGTCAAGCACAACGGCTTCAAGCTGACCAAATCCTGCGGCGCTTACTGGCGTGGCGACAGCAACCGCAAGATGCTGCAGCGTATTTACGGCATCGGCTTTCCCAGTAAAGAGGAGCTGGAGGTCTACCTGGAAAAGCAGGCGGAAGCCCTCAAGCGTGACCACAATAAGCTGGGTCGTGAGCTGGAGTACTTCACGACAGTCGAGGAGATCGGACAGGGTCTGCCTATTCTGCTGCCCAAGGGCGCAAGAGTTATCCAGACCCTCCAGCGCTGGGTGGAGGACGAGGAGCAGAAGCGTGGCTATCTGCTGACCAAGACACCGTTGATGGCGAAGCGGGATCTGTACCGCATTTCCGGTCACTGGGATCACTACCTGGACGGTATGTTCATCCTGGGCGATCCCCATGACGAGGAAAAAGAGTGCTTTGCGCTGCGTCCCATGACCTGTCCGTTCCAGTATCAGGTCTATCTGAACCGGGCGCGCAGCTACCGTGACCTGCCCATGCGTCTGGGCGAGACCTCGACCCTGTTCCGTAATGAGGATTCCGGTGAGATGCACGGACTGATCCGTGTGCGCCAGTTTACCATTTCCGAAGGACACCTGGTGCTGCGTCCCGATCAGCTGGAGGAGGAGTTCAAGGGCTGCCTGGAGCTGGCGAAGTACTGCCTGGATACTGTGGGCATGCTGGAGGACTGCACCTTCCGCTTCTCCCAGTGGGATCCTGCCAAGGCGGGCATCAAGTATGAGGGCACAGCTGAGCAGTGGGAAACTGCCCAGGCGATCATGAAGGATATCCTGGACAAGCTGGATGTGGATTATGAGATCGGCATTGACGAAGCTGCCTTCTACGGTCCGAAGCTGGATATCCAGTATAAGAATGTATTTGGCAAGGAAGATACCATCGTCACCATCCAGATCGATATGCTCCTGGCACAGAAGTTCGGCATGGAGTATACCGACGCGGACGGTCAGAAAAAGATTCCTTATATTATCCACCGTACCAGCCTCGGCTGCTACGAGCGCACCCTGGCTTACCTCATTGAGAAGTACGCCGGCGCGTTGCCGCTGTGGATGATGCCCACCCAGGTCAGAGTGCTGCCCATCACCGACCGCACTCACGAATATGCGGAGGATCTGGTACAGCAGCTCAAGGCTGCGGGCATCAAGGCAGAGAGCGACTGCCGCAGCGAAAAGCTGGGCTACAAGATCCGGGAAGCACAGCTGCAGAAGGTCCCCTATATGCTGGTGGTCGGCGACCGGGATATGGAAAACGGAACAGTCTCTGTCCGCACCCGCAAGGGCGACGACCTGGGTGCCATGACCCCGGAGGCATTTATGTCCAAGTGCCTGCTGGAGATCGCGACCAAGAGCAAAGAGATCTAAACAAAAGCCGCGTGTGCAAGCGTACTGCACACGCGGCTTTATACATTATAATGAAAGCTTTACTTCCACCGGGCGGCGGAGAGTCATGGTATCCGGGGTGACGGCACAGTCCATGGCAAGCACCTGAACACCGGCATTTGCTGCCTCCCGCAGGGCGGAGGCGAAAGCCGGGTCTGTGGTATCGTTGGGTTGCAGATATTTCACATCCGCCATCTGAATGACAAACAGCACATACGCGCCGTATCCCTGGGAGACAGCCTGCTGCAGACCCCGCAGATGCTTTGTGCCTCGGGTGGTAGGCGCATCCGGGAAGGCGCACACGCCGTCGTTCTCCAGGGTCACGCCCTTGACCTCCAGGAAACAGGGCTTTTCACCCAGGGTAAAGGCAAAATCAAACCGGGATTCTCCGTAAAACACCTCTGGGCGCAGGTTTTTGACATCGCCCAGACCGCCGGACAAGAGCCATTGCCCAGCGGCAGTGTTGGGGGATTGGGAATCCATATTGATGAGCCGGTTGCCTTTTTGCACGGCGATCAGATCGTATTTTGTTTTTCGCTTGGGGTCGCCGGCGGGCTGACACCACACCTGGGTCCCCGGCACCAAAAGCTCCCGGCAGCGCCCGGTATTTTTTACATGACATACGGTTTCCGCGCCGCCAATGTCCACATAGGCAATAAACCGGTTCGGGCGGCTGCGAAAGATCCCCGGAACCATATTCTCGTAACGCATAGGATCCCTGCCTTTCAGATGTTATCATAACAGATTTTTTGCCCAATGCCAATAGAAAGGACTTGACTTTTTGTGCAGGTGTGATATAATTCAATACGCTCAGTATGGAGGCTTAGCTCAGCTGGTTAGAGCGCATGCTTCACACGCATGAGGTCACAGGTTCGAGTCCCGTAGTCTCCACCAGATAAAACAGGCATCCATACGGATGCCTGTTTTATTTACTTTGGTCAACCAGCGGAAAGCCGCACGCCCGGAAGGGTGTGCGGCTTTGTGCATATATGGAATTATTCGTTATCCACGAAGACGCGCTTGACGGCTTCCAGCATACCGTAGCCATACAGGTCATCCGGCTGCAGGTAGCTGCCTTCTGTCCATTCATTCCAGGAGTTGATGATGACCAGGGGTGCCGGCAGGTCATGGCTGTCGATGTAGTCCTTTGCCATCTGCAGACCCTTTTCAAAATTCTCGGGTGTGGAAGAAATCGGAAGCTGTGTTATACAAATTTGCGCCCGAATCCGGGCGAGACCCTTTGCTTTTCACAAGCCGTTCCCAATGCGTGATATGAGCTGATTTGTTGGGTTTTGTCGTGAAATGATAAAAATGAAAGAATTACCGGGGATGAAAGTTGCGGAAAATGGTTGCATTATTTTGGAATATGCTATACAATATAGAGCAGAAATCAGTCGTGTGCAGCTGCACCGCGAATTTTCTTGATAGGAGCGTTTTATGAAGAAGGGCAAGAAACCGGCGTTTAGGCTGGAGCATTGGCATATCGTTTCGTTTTTGCTGATGATCTACGATGTGATCGCGGTGAATGCGGCATACTTTTTTTCGCTGTGGGTGCGGTTCGACTGTACATATTCCGCTATCCCTACCGAGTATCTAAAGGCATTTTTGCATTTTGCGCCGATCTACACCGGCGTTTGCGTTGTTGTGCTGCTGGCGATGCGGATGTACAACAGCATCTGGCGCTTTGCCAGTATCCATGAGCTGCTGCGCATGGGTGCGGCATCTGTGATCACCTCGGTCATACATATTGTGGGTATCACGGTCCTGTTCAGACGGATGCCGATATCCTATTATGTTATCGGTATGTGCGTCCAGTTCCTGCTGCTCATTGGCGTGCGGTTTTCCTACCGGTTTGTTCTGCTGGAGCGCGGCAAGGTCAAAAGGGGTGCTGGGTCTGACTGCGCCCGGGTCATGCTTGTGGGTGCGGGCAATGCAGGGCAGATGATCCTGCGCGATGCCATGCAAAGCACAAAGTCCTCCCTGAAGATCTGCTGCATCATCGATGACAACCCCAATAAATGGGGACGCCATATCAATGGTATTCCTGTGGTGGGCGGCAGAGCAGAGATCGTGAAAAATGTTTATAAGTACCACATTGAAAAAATATTTATCGCACTGCCCAGTGCTGAGGAAACGGACAAGCGTGAGATTCTCAATATCTGTAAGGAGACGGGATGTGAGCTGAAGAACCTGCCGGGTATCTATCAGCTGGTCAACGGGCAGGTGAGCATCAGCGATATGCGCGATGTTGCCGTGGAGGATCTGCTGGGCAGAGATACCATTCGGGTCAATATGGATGAGATCTATGCTCATATCAGCGGAAAGACCATTCTGGTTACCGGTGGCGGCGGCAGTATCGGCAGTGAGCTGTGCCGGCAGGTAGCGGCGCATAATCCTAAGCAATTGATCATTTTTGATGTTTATGAAAACAATGCCTACGAGATCGAGCAGGAGCTGCGGCGCAAGCATCCGGAGCTGAATCTGATCGCCCGGATCGGCTCTGTCCGGGACAGTCGTTGCCTGGATAGCGTGTTTTCCCAGTTTAAGCCGGATATCGTATACCACGCAGCTGCCCATAAGCATGTGCCGCTGATGGAGGCAAGCCCCTGTGAGGCGATCAAGAACAATGTGATCGGCACCTACAAGACAGCCTATGCGGCGATGCTGCACGGCTGCAGCCGGTTCGTGCTGATCAGTACGGACAAGGCGGTCAACCCCACCAACATCATGGGTGCCAGTAAGCGCCTGTGTGAGATGGTGGTCCAGTCCTTTGACCATGCGGTAAAGAGTGGAGAAGTAGAAAAACTGCCCCAGCTGTATACCCACTATGCAGAACAAAGAATGCCCGGATTGACCTCCGGCAAGGTGCATACGGAGTTTGTGGCGGTGCGCTTCGGCAATGTACTGGGAAGCAACGGCTCGGTCATCCCCCTGTTCAAAAAGCAGATCGCTGAGGGCGGTCCTGTGACGGTGACCCATCCGGATATCATCCGCTACTTTATGACCATTCCCGAGGCGGTGAGCCTGGTAATGCAGGCGGGCACCTATGCCAAGGGCGGCGAGATCTTCGTGCTGGATATGGGCGCACCGGTGCGGATCGACGAGCTGGCGAGAAACCTGATCAAGCTTTCCGGGCATACCCCGGATGTGGATATCCCGGTGGTCTATACGGGTCTGCGCCCCGGTGAGAAGCTGTATGAAGAAAAGCTGATGGCAGAGGAGGGGATGCAGAAGACCCCCAATGATCTGATCCACATCGGCAGCCCCATTCCTATTGATACAGAAACCTTCCTTGTACAGCTGCGAAAGCTGATGGGTGCAGCCTATGAAAACGATCAGGCGATCTGCGATGCGGTAGCGGCTATGGTCCCCACCTACCATCCTGCACCGGAGGGTGCTGAGCATAAGGATGCTACCTATGAGGCGCTGTGTAAGGAAACCATTGGTGCCCACTAAATATGCAAAAAGGTCTGCCGCAAGCTTATTTCGGCAGACCTTTTTGTTGACAGGTATTTCCGCTTGTCGTAAAATAACAGATGAAAAGTAAACGGCAAATGCCATAGAGGTAGATAAAATGAAGGATGTTTTTATCAGCTATAAGACAGAAGAATTTGACGAGGCAAACTGGGTCAAGACCACCCTGGAGACCAACGGCATTTCCTGCTGGATGGCACCGATGTGCATTCCCGGCGGCTCCAGCTACGCGGTGGAGATTCCTCAGGCGATTCGGGAGTGTAAGGTGTTTGTTCTGATCTTGTCTGAGAAGTCGCAGCTTTCCAAATGGGTCCCCCGGGAGCTGGACCAGGCGATCAATGAGGGAAAGACTGTCCTGCCTTTTATGCTGGAGAACTGCCCGCTGCGGGATGATTTTAATTTTTACCTGACGAATGTACAGCGCTATGCTGCCTATGAGAGCAAGATCAAAGCCATTGAGAAAATGCTCAAGGAGATCAAAGCGCTTCTGGGCATCCATGATGCACCCCAGGCGGAGGAAAAGTCCGAGCCGGCAGCTGCGGTCCGGGAGCCGGAAGCACCGAAGTCCGCACCTAAGACAGCGGAACCGGTGATGCCGGCGGTCAAAGCGCCGGAGATAAAGCGGAAACCAGTAAGACCCGCGCCCCAGAAGAAGGCGACGGCAGCGACAAAGAAAAATAAATTTTTGCCGCTGATCTGCGCCGCTGCGGCGGTGATCGTGCTGGTCGCAGGCATTTTGATCATAAATGCCGCCAACACGGTGGTGATCGCCGGAGAAAAATTCTCCAAAGGCGATACATATATTTCCCTGGAGGATAAGACGCTCACCCAGGAAGATATGGAAAGCTTCCGGAAGTTCAAGGAACTCAGCTCTGTTTACATTGCAAATTGCACGCTGCCCGGGACGGATCTGTCGGCGGTGTGTGAATCGGTCCAGTATAGGTTGGAACTGGATAACTGCGGCATAACCAATGCCCATCTGGCGTCTGTGGATTTTGAAAAAATGTCCATAAAGGCCCTGTGTCTGGACAACAATCCGGAGCTGTCCGAGCTGAACAGCATCGCACCCTTGGGCGATACGCTGACAGAGCTGTCCTTCAGCAATTGTGCGGTCAGTGACCTGTCCTTCCTGGAAGGATTCGGCGGATTGCGCAGCTTTGTGGCAGATAATAATGCGATCGCGGATATTTCTGTGCTTTCCGGGTGTAACGAACTGCAAGAGGTCAGCGTCAGCGGCAATCAGCTGACAAATCTGGACGGTCTGGAAACGGCGATCAGCCTGACGCAGATCCAGGCAGCTGACAATGACCTGGAAAATATCAACGGTCTTTCCAATACCACACTGCTGACAGCGGTGCAGCTGCAGGGGAACAAGATCCAGGATATTTCCGTTTTGGCAAAATCCGCACAGACCTTAAAAAGCATCGATCTCAGCGGCAACGGTCTTGCAGATATTTCTGTGCTGTCCGGCTGCAGTCTGGTGACCCAGCTGTACATCAACGACAACGCGCTGACGGAGCTTTCGGTAGTGTCCGGCATGCCGATGCTGACAACGCTGTGGGCATCGGGCAATCAGCTGACAGATATCAGCCCCCTTGCAAATTGTACGGCTCTGACTGATATCGATCTGTCGGACAATCAGATCACGGCTACCGATTCCCTCTGCGTGGCAGAAACTGCCTACGGTGCGGATGTGGATCTGAGCAATAATTCCATTACCCAGCTGGTGCTGCCGGCTGTCGAGTACAGCTATCTTGCTTTGTATGGCAATGAGATCTCGGATCTTTCGCCATTGAACACGACCGTGGGTTCAACTTTGGTGTTCGATTACCATGCCGATATTGATTTTACAGCACTGGGTCAGTCGGATTATTACAACTATTACATTTTCGATTGTCCCCTGGATCAGCAGATCGCCATTGGGGAAGCGCTGGGGGACTATAAAACAAACTTCACGACAGCAGAAGCGTATCTGAACCAGCAGACATAAGCGCAATGCGCACAACCGGGATGCCGCTACACGGCATACGACCATGGCGATTGGTTCCCGACTTAGTAAATTGCACAGAAATCTGGCGGTTATACAGTTGCGTATCTGTCAGAAAGACGAATGTCCGCAAGGAAGGGAGTTTTCTGTTGACAACGGCGGTGCGCGGTGTTATAGTATAGAGACAAATGACCGCCAATGGCGCACACAAAAGGAGAGAAGACCTATGAAAAAAGTATTTGCGATCATGTTGGCAGCGATGCTGGTGCTGTCTATGGCTGCGTGCCAGAGCGTCCAGGAAGACGACGGCAAGTATGTAGTCGGCGTTTGCCAGCTGGCACCCCATGTTGCATTGGATGCGGCAACAGAAGGCTTCAAGGCAGCCCTGGTGGATGCGCTGGGTGCGGAGAATGTGGAGTTTAAGGTAGAGCTCGGCGGCGGTGATACTGCCACCTGTGCACCTATCGTCAGCGCCTTTGTGGCGGATGGGGTGGACCTGATCATGGCAAACGCAACACCTGCGCTGCAGGCAGCTGTGGCTGCTACCAGTGATATCCCGATTTTGGGAACTTCTGTTACGGAATATGGCGTCGCCCTTGAGATCAAGGATTTTAACGGCACTGTGGGCGGCAATGTTTCTGGAACCTCTGACCTTGCACCGCTGGATCAGCAGGCGGCTATGATCGCGCAGTGGTTCCCGGAGGCGAAAAATGTGGGTCTGCTGTACTGCTCTGCCGAGGCAAACTCCAAGTATCAGGTGGACGAAGTCCAGCGGATGCTGGAGGAGAAGGGCTATACCTGTGAGCAGTACGCCTTTGCCGATACCAACGATATGCAGGCAGTCACCCAGAAGGCTGCTGACGAATCCGATGTGATCTACATTCCTACGGACAATACCGTGGCAAACGCCACCGGTACGGTCGACGGCATCTGCCGTGCTGCCAAGGTTCCTGTGATCGCCGGTGAGGAGGGTATTTGCGGTGGCTGCGGTGTGGCGACACTGTCCATCAGCTACTACGACCTGGGCTACACCACCGGTAAGATGGCAGCGCAGATCCTGCAGGGCGAGGCGGATATCAGCACTATGCCCATTGCTTACGCTGAGAACTTCACCAAAAAGTACAATGCCGAGATCTGTGAGGATCTGGGTCTGACTGCTCCTGAGGGGTATGTCGCCATCGGCGCGGAAGAATAATACAGAGCAATACAGAAGGGCGAGATGACTGTCCATCTCGCCCTTTCACTAGTATAGAAATGGGGAGATGTACCATGGCAGGAATCATAAACAATGTGGCGAGCCTCTTCAATGCGCTTCCCAGCGCATTGTCCCAGGGTCTGATCTGGGGCATCATGGCGATCGGACTTTATATTACATATCAGATATTGGAGATCTCCGATCTGACCGTGGACGGATCTTTCTGCACCGGCGGCGCGGTATGCGCTATGCTGCTGGTGGGGGGATATAATGTGTGGATCGCGATGCTGGCGGCGTTTCTTGCGGGTATGACTGCAGGATGGGTCACAAGCTTTTTCCACACCAAGCTGAAAATTCCCGCGATTTTGTCAGGTATTCTGACCCAGCTGGGATTGTGGTCCATAAACCTGGCTATTATGGGAATGAAGGCAAATCAGGCGCTGAATGTAAACAACTATACCATGGTGGTATCTCTGCGTTATTTGCAGGATGTGACAAAGGGCATCCGCCCCTTTTACCAGCATCCGATCGTTTCCGTGGGACTGTTTACAGCGGCGATCATCTTTGTCCTGTACTGGTTCTTTGGTACAGAACTGGGTGCGTCCATTCGTGCTACCGGTGCAAATGTGAATATGGCGCGTGCCCAGGGTATCAATACCGACCGCAATAAGGTTCTGGGGCTTATGATATCCAATGGCTTGGTGGCACTGTCCGGTGCGCTGCTTGCTCAGTACCAGAGCTTTGCTGATATCAATATGGGCAGGGGTGCGATCGTGATCGGTCTGGCAGCGATCATCATCGGGCAGGTGCTGTTTGGAAAACTGTTCCGCAATTTTGGCTTGAAGCTGTTGGCGGTGAGCCTTGGTGCGGTAATCTACTATGTGGTCATCCAGGCGGTCATCAGCTTGCTGGATATCGATTCCAACTACCTGAAGCTGCTGTCTGCGCTGATCGTGGCGGTGTTCCTGGCAGTTCCCAATCTGCGGGGACAGGGATTCAAAAAAGCCAGAAAGGAGCGCACAAATGCTTAAGCTTGAAAATGTACGCAAGGTATTTAACCCTGGTACGGTGAATGAAAAGGTGGCGCTGAACGCGCTCAATCTGGAGCTGAAGGAAGGCGACTTTGTCACGGTCATCGGTGGCAACGGCGCGGGAAAAAGTACGATGCTTAACTGCGTGGCGGGGGTATACCCTGTGGATGGAGGAAGCATCATAATCGACGGTACGGATGTGACGGGGCTGCCGGAGTATAAGCGGGCACAGTTTATTGGCAGAGTGTTCCAGGATCCTATGATGGGCACGGCGGCGACCATGCAGATCGAGGAAAACCTGGCGTTGGCAGCCCGGCGGGGCGCGTCCCGGACGCTGCGTGCCGGAATTACGCGGCAGGAGCGTGAGGGCTACCGGGAGCAGCTGAAGATCCTGGAGCTGGGTCTTGAGGATCGCATGACTGCTAAGGTGGGACTGCTTTCCGGCGGTCAGCGGCAGGCACTGACGCTGCTGATGGCGACGCTCCGGAAGCCAAAGCTTTTGCTTCTGGACGAGCATACGGCGGCATTGGATCCCAAGACTGCTGCCAAGGTCCTGGATGCCACGGAGCGTATTATTGCCAAGGATAAGCTCACCACCGTCATGATCACCCATAACATGCGCGACGCGATCGCCTACGGCAACAGGTTGGTGATGATGTATGAGGGCAGAGTGGTTGTGGACGTGTCCGGAGAAGAAAAGAAGAATCTGACAGTGGAGCAGCTGTTGAACCTCTTTAGCCAGGTCAGCGGCTCCGACGAAGCAAACGATAAACTGTTATTGTCATAAGAAAAACGGCTGTCCTGGTGGACAGCTGTTTTTCTTTGTTTGGGTTGCAAAAATCTATTGGATTTGGTAAAATAGTCTGGTTAGTAAATATACGGAGGGTATCGGAATGAAATGTGTCGAAAAATTCGAGAGCATTTATCAGAAGCCACCGGAGGATGTG
>JAZSHB010000113.1:0-4047 GCA_045533015.1 Faecousia sp. | reverse complement strand
CGCGCTCCTGGGCGGCGAGCCGGGAAAAGACCTGTCCGTACTCGGGGTTTGCTGCCCGTTTTTCGTATTGGGCAAGGCAGCGCATTTCTCTGCCGTAGCACCGGCGAAGAATCTGATCCGGGTCCCCTGCGGCAGGGGGGACGGTGCGGACAGAAGGGCGGGTACCGGTGATGAGGGTGTAGATTCCCTTCAGACAGGCGGCGTGCGCCTGTTCCTCATCAAACATCCGGCGCAGCAGAGCACTCTCCCTGCCCTGAAATCTGCGGGACAGCTGCAGATAGATAGCAGCATCAGTCCACTCCTGGGTAATTAACTCCAAGAGCCCCTGCTCCGGGGCTTCCTGAGGTATGTCTGCGCGCACTCTTTGCCAGATCTGGGCGGCTTTTGCAGGATCGATCGTTTCCATAACATCCTTCCTTTCCAATCGCATCTTCTATCCAGTATATTCCCAATCGGGGAAGAAAGTTAGCGTATCCTGTCGGAGAAATCGACAAGCCGGAAATTACAAATTACGCTTTTCTTTTTCGCTCATATGTGCTATTATGGTCATAACGAAACACAGGAGGGCTTCTTTATGCCGAGAACCAGCAATAAAGCGCAGCTGATATTGGAGTTTGTGGAACAGTTTGTGCAGGAAAACGGTTTCGCCCCGTCAGTGCGGGAAATCGGTGCGGCGGTGGGTCTGCGCTCTACCGCGTCAGTGAGCTACCATGTGCAGCAGCTGCAGGAAAAGGGGCTTCTGCGCACATCGGGGGAAAAGGGACGTAAGCGCGCGACAGTTTCCGTCCAGCGTCCGGGGCAGATCCCGGTGGTGGGTGTGGTCACCGCAGGTGTACCCATTCTGGCAGTGGAAAACCGGGAGGGGACGATGGCGTGGGATGGTGACCCTGGCTGCTTTGCCCTGCGCGTCCGGGGAGACAGTATGATAAATGCCGGAATCCTTAGCGGCGACAAGGTGGTGGTGCGTCCGCAGCCCACGGCAACGGACGGACAGATCGTGGTGGCGCGAATCGGTGATGAAGCGACGGTCAAGCGTTTACGGATGCAAGACGGCGGTGTCTGGCTGATGCCGGAAAACCCGGATTATGAACCCATCGACGGCAGGGAGGCAGAGATCATCGGGGTTGTAAAAGCGGTGGTCCGGGAGTACTGAGGACCGACCTGTGACTGAAACCATGCAAAAACGGAAAAAATTGCAAAAGTAATTGCATTCCGGGAACAAGTGTGCTATACTATGTGCGCGTTAAATTTCAAAATATCAATCAAAACAACATTTGGCGGCAGAAAAGACCGTCAGAAAAGAGATGAAAGGGGTATACAAATGTCTCACAAGTATGTTTACCTGTTTACAGAAGGCAACGGCAAGATGCGTGAGCTTCTGGGCGGCAAGGGCGCAAACCTGGCAGAAATGACCAATATCGGTCTGCCTGTCCCCCAGGGCTTTACCATTTCTACGGAAGCCTGCACCAAGTACTACGAGGACGGCCGCAAGATCAACAGCGAGATCCAGGCACAGATCATGGAGTATGTTGAGAAGATGGAAGCCATCACCGGCAAGAAGTTCGGCGATATGGAAAATCCGCTTCTGGTCTCCGTCCGTTCCGGTGCCCGTGCTTCCATGCCTGGCATGATGGACACCATCCTGAATCTGGGTCTGAACGAGCAGGTCGTGGAAACCATGGCTGCCAAGTCCGGCAATCCCCGTTGGGCTTACGACTGCTATCGCCGCTTTATCCAGATGTACTCCGATGTCGTCATGGAGGTGGGCAAGAAGTACTTCGAGGAGCTCATCGACAAGATGAAGGAAGAAAAGGGCGTCAAGCAGGATGTGGAGCTGACTGCTGACGATCTGAAGGAGCTGGCAAACCAGTTCAAGGCTGAATATAAGAGCAAGATCGGCAAGGACTTCCCCTCCGATCCCAAGGAGCAGCTGATGGGCGCTGTTGAGGCTGTGTTCCGCAGCTGGGACAACCCCCGTGCAAATGTTTACCGCCGTGACAACGATATCCCCTACTCCTGGGGTACTGCTGTCAATGTGCAGATGATGGCGTTCGGCAACATGGGCGACAACTGCGGTACCGGCGTTGCCTTTACCCGTGATCCCGCTACCGGCGAGCGCGGTCTGATGGGCGAGTTCCTGACCAACGCCCAGGGCGAAGATGTGGTCGCCGGCGTTCGTACACCCATGCCCATTGCGGAGATGGCTGAGAAGTTCCCCGCAGCCTTCGAGGAGTTCAACAAGGTCTGTGCCATTTTGGAGGATCACTACCGGGATATGCAGGATATGGAGTTTACCGTCGAGGACGGCAAGCTGTACATGCTGCAGACCCGTAACGGTAAGCGTACCGCAAAGGCTGCGCTGAAGATCGCCTGCGACCTGGTGGACGAGGGCATGATCGACGAGAAGCAGGCGGTCGCTATGATCGATCCCCGTAACCTGGATACCCTGCTGCATCCCCAGTTCGACACCAAGGCGCTGAAGGCGGCAACACCCGCCGGCAAGGGTCTGGGCGCTTCTCCCGGAGCTGCCTGCGGCAAGGTGGTATTCACCGCTGAGGACGCAGAAGCCTGGAATGCCCGGGGCGAGAAGGTGGTCCTGGTCCGTCTGGAGACCTCTCCCGAGGACATCACCGGCATGAAGGCATCTCAGGGCATCCTGACCGTCCGTGGCGGCATGACCTCTCACGCTGCTGTTGTTGCCCGTGGCATGGGCACCTGCTGCGTTTCCGGCTGTGGCGAGATCATCATGGACGAGGCAAACAAGCAGTTTACCCTGGCTGGTAAGACCTACCACGAGGGCGACTATATCTCCATTGACGGCTCTACCGGCAACATTTACGACGGCATCATTCCCACCGTGGACGCTGAGATCGCCGGTGAGTTCGGCCGCATCATGGCGTGGGCTGACAAGTACCGCACCCTGAAGGTCCGTACCAATGCAGATACCCCCGCTGACGCAAAGAAGGCACGGGAGCTGGGCGCTGAGGGCATCGGTCTGTGCCGTACAGAGCATATGTTCTTCGAGGCAGAGCGTATCGCCGCTTTCCGTGAGATGATCTGCTCCGATACCGTAGAGGGTCGTGAAGCTGCGCTGGCGAAGATCCTGCCCTTCCAGCAGAGCGACTTCGAAAAGCTCTATGAGGCGCTGGAAGGCATGCCTGTGTGCATCCGTTTCCTGGATCCCCCGCTGCATGAGTTCGTCCCCACTGAGGAGGAGGACATCAAGGCGCTGGCACAGGCACAGGGCAAGACCGTTGCCGAGATCAAGAATGTTATCACCAGCCTGCACGAGTTCAACCCCATGATGGGTCACCGCGGCTGCCGTCTGGCTGTCACCTATCCGGAGATCGCCAAGATGCAGACCAAGGCTGTTATCCGCGCCGCGATCAATGTGAAGAAGGCACACCCCGACTGGGCTGTTGTTCCTGAGATCATGATCCCCCTGACCGGTGAGGCGAAGGAGCTGAAGTTCGTTAAGGATATCGTCATCGAGGTCGCCGATGCGGAGATCGCTGCTGCCGGTGTTGCGCTGCACTATGAGGTCGGCACCATGGTGGAGATCCCCAGAGCCTGTCTGACAGCTGACGAGCTGGCAAAGGAGGCAGAGTTCTTCTGCTTCGGCACCAACGACCTGACCCAGATGACCTTTGGCTTCAGCCGTGACGATGCCGGCAAGTTCCTGTCTGCCTACTACGACAGCAAGATCTACGAGAACGATCCCTTTGCCAAGCTGGACCAGAACGGCGTTGGCAAGCTGATGGATATGGCTGTTACCCTGGGTAAGAAGACCCGTTCCAGCCTGCACTGCGGTATCTGCGGTGAGCACGGCGGCGACCCTGTCTCCGTTGAGTTCTGCCACAAGATCGGACTGGACTATGTTTCCTGCTCCCCCTACCGTGTGCCCATTGCCCGCCTCGCTGCCGCCCAGGCTGCTATCAAGGGCTGATTTTCAACACAAACGCCCCACCGCTCGGTGGGGCGTGTTTTTTTCTTTTTGTGGCACGGGACACGGGATGGGTTTATTTTCTTTTCCGGATAAACATGGGC
>JAZSHB010000057.1:0-8674 GCA_045533015.1 Faecousia sp. | reverse complement strand
TTGTTGGCGGAGCGGGCAATGCCGATAGCGCCTTCCGCAGCGGCGAAGGACTCGTGACCGGCCAGGAATGCAAAGCACTTGGTCTCGTCCCGCAGCAGCATAGCGCCCAGGTTGCCGTGACCGATGCCGACCTTGCGGTCCTCGGCAACAGAGCCGGGGATGCAGAATGCCTGCAGACCGATGCCGATGGCTTCAGCAGCCTCGGCGGGGTTCTTAACGCCCTTCTTCATAGCGATGGCAGCGCCAACGCAGTAAGCCCATGCAGCGTCCTCGAAGGCGATGGGCTGGATGCCCTTGACGATCTCGTAGGGATCAAAGCCCTTGGCGACACACAGCTCGCGGCAAGCCTCAACGGACTCAAGATCGTACTGAGCCAGGACACCGTTGATTATGTCAAACTTTCTTTCGTAACCATCAAACAAAGCCATTTGTGTGTCCTCCTCTTATTCGTGACGGGGATCGATGTACTTGGCTGCGTCAGCAAAGCGGCCGTAGCTGCCCTTTGCTTTCTTCAGAGCCTCGTTTGCATCGTCGCCCTTCTTGATGAAGTCCATCATCTTGCCCAGATTGATGAATTCGTAGCCTGTGATCAGATCGTCCTTATCCAGAGCGATACGGGTAACATAGCCTTCAGCCATTTCCAGATAACGGGGACCCTTCGCCTTGGTAGCGAACATAGTACCCACCTGGCTGCGCAGACCCTTACCCAGATCTTCCAGGGAAGCGCCGACTGCCAGACCGTCCTCGGAGAACGCGGACTGGCTTCTGCCGTATACGATCTGCAGGAACAGCTCACGCATAGCGGTGTTGATGGCGTCACACACCAGGTCGGTGTTCAGAGCCTCCAGCAGGGTCTTACCGATCAGGATCTCGGAAGCCATAGCTGCGGAGTGGGTCATGCCGGAGCAACCCAGAGTCTCCACCAGAGCCTCCTCAATGATGCCCTCCTTAACGTTCAGGGTCAGCTTGCAGCAGCCCTGCTGAGGAGCGCACCAGCCGATGCCGTGGGTAAAACCGCTGACATCCTTGATCTCCTTGACCTGGACCCACTTGCCCTCTTCGGGGATGGGGGCGGGACCGTGATAGGCACCCTTGGCCACGGAGCACATATGCTGTACTTCTGCACTATAAATCATGGCAAATTTCCTTTCTTTTCTAAAAGTCGGTTTTGAGCACTGATTCCCAAAACGCGCAATTTCAAACATATTATACAGAGTAGTCGCAAAAAAGTCAATCGCTGCCAATAAAAATCCGGATATCCCAGCGATTAATTTTTTTCATATTGGTGATACTAACATCATCACGGAAAAAAGGAGGAAATGATCATGAACTGCAACGCAAACAAGAGCATTGAATGCACTGTTGCCCAGTGCGCAAACCACTGTGATACCGATAACTACTGCTCTCTGGAGCGAATCCTTGTGGGAACCCATGAGGAAAACCCCACTGTTGACCAGTGTACGGACTGCAAGTCCTTCCGCAAGAAATAAAAAACGATCGCGGCAGCTTTCTTTCAGCTGCCGCGATCTATTTCATTCAGTCTTGATCCCAGTTGTGCCAGGCATTCTGCACATCGTCGTCATCTTCCATAATATCCAGCAGCTTTTCCATCAGAGCGATCTGCTCCTCAGTCTCCAGCTTCTGGTAATTCTGGGGCACCATTTCGATCTGTGCGGAAACAAAGGTGTACTTATCCAGACCGCTGACCACATCGTTGAAATCATCCGGCTGGGTGTAGATGGTGAATACATCGCCCTCTGCCTCGAAATCGTCCGCACCGGCATCCATAGCGTCCATCATAACGGTATCCTCGCCCAGGTCGCCGTCTTCGTGGTCGCTCACCAAAACGCCTTTTTTGTCAAAGCTCCAGCTGACGCAGCCGGAAGCGCCCAGGTTGCCGCCAAACTTATCGAAATGGTGGCGCATAGAGCCGGCAGTGCGGTTGCGGTTGTCTGTCATGGTTTCCACGATCACAGCCACACCGCCAGGACCGGAGCCTTCATAGGTGATGGATTCGTAGCTGTCGCCGCCGCCGCCACCGGCAGCCTTTTCCAGGCAACGCTTAATGTTGTCATTGGGCATGTTGGCGGCTTTTGCCTTGGTGATGACAGTTGCCAGCCGGGAGTTGTTGGCAGGGTCAGTGATGCCGCCGCCCTCCTTGACAGCTACGATCAGCTCCTTGGCGATCTTGGTAAAGGCGGCAGCGCGCTTTGCGTCCTGTGCGCCCTTGGTTTTTTGAATGTTATGCCATTTGGAATGTCCGGACATAAAAATCTTCCCTTCTGTCTAAAAGCAATTCAATGTATTCTAGCACAAAACGGCAACAAAATCAACACATCACTGGAAGAATTTTGCGCAGTCCATGTGCCAGGCGGATACAGCCACGGTAATTTCCGGAAATGCACTCCGTATCTGTTGGGCGAGATAGCCACAAACAGGATTTTCTGTATGGAAATGCCCGGCGTCGATAAGGTTGATTCCCAGATTTTTTGCATCCCAGAACTGATTGTACTTCACATCAGCCGTCACAAAAGTATCACAGCCTGCTGCAGCGACCTGCTGCAGCTCGCTTGCGCAAGCGCCGCCGCCGACGGCAACGCGGCTCACAGGCTTGCCGCCGTCGGTATACCGTAGACCCTCACAGCCCAGGGCTTTCTTTACTGTGTCAAGAAACTGTGCAAGCGTCTGCGATTGGGTAATTCCCTGCCGCAGAAGTCCCCAAGGGCGACCCTGGCTGTCAACGCCCCGGGGGGCAATGACCTGAACTTCTTCCAGACCGAGCTTTGCGGCGAGGATGTCGTTGACACCGCCGGGGGCACAGTCCAGATTGGTGTGGGCGTTGATGCAGGCAATGTTGTTTTCAATGAGAAACAGCGTATTGCGCCCTTGGGTGTCCCGGTCAGTCACAAAGCCGGCGTCCCAGATCAGCGCGTGATGGGTCACCAAAAGGTCTGCCTCCATCTCCAGTGCCTCCTGACATACATCCTCAAAGGGATCAAGGGCAACGAGGATCCTGGTCACAGGTTTGTTAAGATGCCCGCAGTTCAGTCCCACCCGATCCCAGTCTTCCTTCATTTCCTCTGGGGCTAGGGTGTTTAGAAAAGCTAAGATGTCAGCTACAGTTGCCATGGATTTGGTCCTCCATTTCCAAAAGCGCGTTGAGAACGGCTTTGTAGTGTTCGTATTTTTCGCCTCCGGACCGGGCAAGTCCCTCTGCAGTGGTGCGCAGTCCGGTGACGACCCTACGGTAAAATTCCGGTAAAAGGGGACTGTTGCTTTCAAGCAGGGCAGGGGATATGTGGGCAGCACCTGGAGACAGGGGCTGGGAGGGACGGTAGACCACCTCCATCACAGGATAAATGAATTTTCCGTCCTTTGCCAGCGTTTCGGTGGCGATGAAAAAGCCGTTATCATACAGATACTGCCGCAGCTGAGGGCGGCGGGATTGGCATTGCAGCACCAGCCGGTATTGCTCTGATTTCAGCCAGGGTGCAGCCTCCAGAATGGAAATCATAGTGTCCGCACCCATTCCGGCACAGACCATTGCATCAAAATCCCGGGGAATGTTCCGGACACCGTCTGACAGATAAAAGGACATCTTGTCCGATGTGCCGTATTTGTGCGCGTTGTGCAGGGCACAATCCAGGGGTTGCCGGTTCACATCCGCAGCGATCACCGACGCGGCAACACCGTCAAGCAGCAGATGGATGCCCAGATACCCGTGATCGCAGCCAACGTCTGCAACCCGGTCACCGGGTCTTATAAGATCGCAGCAGGCACGCAGCCGGTTGCAAAGCGGGGGGAGTTTCATAGTGTTCCTCCAAAAAAACTGCCACCCCGGTAAACGGGATGGCAGTACCGGATTCTTACTGAGCTTTCTGTGCCTGGTCTGCCTCGTAGGCTTCCAGGAAGTGGTTCAGCTGAGCCAGGAAAGGCTCACATTCGATGCCGTGGACAGCGCATGCCTCCTCAACGGTCTCGCCCCGGGAAGAGGGGCAGCCCAGGCAATGCATTCCAATGGCAAAAAACAGGGGAGCAGCCTGAGGTGCTACATCCAGAATATCACCGATAATAGTACTTTTTTCGATTTTGACAGCCATAGTATGACCTCCTGTTACATTTCTTTCAGTATTATAACCGCAAGCGGCAAAAAAAACAAGAGGGAATATCGCGATAATATTATATTTATGTACGGGATTTCGTTGACGAAGTGACCGCCGGATGGTAAAATGCCTTCAGAACATTTTGCAGCAAGGGGCTCACGGTAATGAGGAAATTTTTTGCAAAGCGCTTTGATGAATTAACAGGTGCGCAGGTTTATGAGATACTAAAATCAAGAGCAGAGATCTTTATGATGGAACAGAATATCCGCTGCCTGGATATGGACGATGTGGATTATCGCAGTGTACACTGTTTCCTTGAGGAGGGGGACAGAGTGGTTGCGTACCTGAGAGCATTTTACGACTGTTCAGAGGGGAATGTTGTGCGCATTGGCAGAGTGCTGAGTCTAAGGCATGCAGAGGGCTTGGGGACAGAGCTGATGCACAAGAGCATAGCGTACATAAAAGAAAATATGAAATGCCGGGTGATCAGTCTGCATTCTCAGGCGTATGTGCGCCGGTTTTATGAAAAATTTGGCTTTGGTGCAGTTTCTGAGCCGTTTTATGAGGAGGGGATACCCCATATTGCCATGGAACTGTCGCTGTAAGCAATACGCGGCGAAAGGGGTACCACCATTTTAAGTCCCGTAGCGTATAAAAAATTCCAGACACCCCAAAGGGGTATCTGGAATTTTTTATACGATTGTTTTTGTAGGAATTGGGTAAAAAGCAAGTAATATGAAGGGATTTTTCCACATTAGAAAAGAAAAAATGTCATTGCGGGGAGAGCAGCAACGTGGCAATCCGTTCTCTTACTGCCCGTAGGGCGATGTATACCGGAAAGGCAGCGTTATTCTGCACTGTCAGTGGCAGATTCAGTAGAGCGTAAGGGTGTGCTGCGGTCGGCAGATGCTAAGGAGCGCCTCCTATGCAGCGTATTCACCAGCGCTACCGCTATTGCGATTAGTGACAGCACACAGCCGATATACAGACCGTTAGGCGTATAATGCAAGGTGAATTTATGAGTACCGGCTTCAATCTGCGCCGCCAAAAAGGTATCCAGCATCTTTACGGTTTGCACAGGCTTTCCGTCTACACACAGTTGCCAACCCTGGTCATAAGGGATCGTAAACAGAAGATAGCCGTCCTGCCGGACAGTCATTTCTCCGGTCAGGTGAGAGCTGGATTGGCTTTGTATAACCACGCGGCTGTCCTGTATGCTTTGGGCTGCCGCCGTGAGGGCTTGCAGATCTTCATAGTAAAAATAGCTCTGCTTTACCGTCATTGTATCTGTCTCGGGAACCAGTTCAATCTCAACTGTATCTCCCGGCTGATACGTACCTGCACTTGACATATCCCATCGGTAAACATCAAAATATACACCCTGATCCTCGCCGTTTACACGCACTGTTACATTTTGCATATCCGGCGCTGAAAAATAAAAATACAGGGGCTTGTGTTGTGTGATTGTGATCGCGTAACGGAGAATTGCTTCCTGCGTACTGTCAATCTTACTGTATACAGCATTGCCGGCAGAATCTATGGACTTTTGCAGATTGACAAGTGTCACCGCATCGTGATCTGCACGGTTTACCACCTGAATCTCCTCGCCACAAATACTGCTCCATATTTCATTGTGCAGGGCAAAATAGTCGTCCCCATCCATAGAGACTTCCGTAATTTGGAGGTCTGCAAGCATAGCGATGGGCAGTGCATTGTGATTTTGATAGACACCAATATCCTCCATCTGGGTCAGCAGCGTATATCCTTTCTGCTTCGTCAGATCCGTTTTGCTCAGTACATACTTGACACCCAGCAGTGAGTCCACCTCTGCCGTGGATCCTGCATTGTAATAAGTCCAAACTTCGTGATAATTCCGCAGTCCCATTTTTTTCTATAAATTCTGGCACAAAGGCTCGCTCCGCCGAACTGAAGTGGCTAAGACCGTTATACGCAAAAAACATGGCATCGTTGAGGGTCCTTTGGAAAGTCTTTTCCATTCGGTAAAAGGATGTATCTTGCTGCTTTACATAGTCTACCGCCTGCGTGGTTACGGGGATCTGGCTGTTCCATTCCGACATCCGCAACGTCCACACTTCTCCTACAACGCCATCTAGCAGCAAAAAGCAGTTTGCGCCAAGCTCTACCACACTGACTGCGCAGAGTAAAAGAGATGCCAGCTTTTTTCGTCCCAGACGATTGCCGAAGGTCAAAAGAACTGTCATCACGCAGATGCCCAAGCCGATACCCACCGGCTGTACATAATCATAATCCTTTATCAACAGGAAAATATAGATACCTCCCAATGGTATTGCTGCAGCGAGACATCCTAGAAAGTTGATTGGCATTTTCTTGGACAACGCATATTGGGCAATCATAATTAAAAGGTACGATAAAATAAAGGAATATCGGAAATTAAAGGAATTATTGGGTGAAAAACCGTGCCATGCTACATCGGTGAAACGGAAGAAAAAGCTGCCTGTTACAGTCAGAACTGCGCAGAGTACGGCGGTGCGAACCTTCCACGGCACTTTTTTGGAAAGAAAAAACAAAACTACCAAGAACAGAATCGCCGTTCCGCAAAAGATGTGCGGCAGTCCGTTTCCCAGTTGTTCCGGTCCACCTGCTCCTGCTACTAACTTTGCTGCTAGCTCCGGCGGGTCAAAATTTAGCGCAAGGGAAAAAATACTCCCATCGAATTGCGACCGTCCTTTTCGCAGAGACAAAAATGCTGGCAGCCAAACAAAGGCTGTTCCCAACCCGCCTACGCAGGAGGCAAAGAGATATCTTCCCAACAGCCTAAAGCGCTCCCGCAAGCTGCCCTCAAGCAGAACAAACCGTACCAGAGAAAAGAGAATTGACGCAACACAAAGCATATACCCTATGTAGAAATTTGTCAGAAGTGCGTATCCAAGACTAAAAATATACAGGACAGGCGACTTTTTTCCCATATACGCTCTATGCCCAACCCCAGTAGGGGCAGGATCATCACGCCATCCAGCCACATTATATTCCAT
This sequence comes from Faecousia sp., assembly GCA_045533015.1. Taxonomy (GTDB): domain Bacteria; phylum Bacillota; class Clostridia; order Oscillospirales; family Oscillospiraceae; genus Faecousia. The sequence continues at coordinate 1,557 of JAZSHB010000057.1, read as the reverse complement.
TGGTACAGTATATTATATGACATCAGCGCATAGGCGGTGGAAAATAGCAGGTGGCTGTATTTTGCTCCTTCACGCTTCTGGGCTGCCCAGTAGAACGCCCCTCCGCAGGCAGACAGCTTCAGCACCACAACCGCCGTATAAAATAAGGGGATATTTTCATTTTTAGAAAATATGAACAACAAATTAAACGGACTGAGCAGATAATAGGACGCCAGACTCACCAAATCTCCCCCCAGTGCCTTACTGAAGGTATAGAAGAGGTCGTTTTCTCCCCGTAGCACCGTTTTAAAATAGCTAATGAAATCCAAATACTGTCCCACGGAATCCCGCAAGAGGATTGTTTCATCACCAAAGGGAGCTGCGCCGATCAATGCCATTGAAAGTAAAAAAATGCCGCCTGGTATCAGCTAGGAGAGGATACCCAATATCCATGCCTTCCGCACCGCACCATTATGACACAATGTATTTTTCATTCCAATTTCTACCTTCCCGTTATTTAGCTATTCCTTTTGTATCTAAAGATATTTGCATTATTTTATCAAATTAAGACACAAAAAGCAAGTTACATGACCTGCTGAGAAAAGGTGCTCTTATGTAAAGGGAGCTGTTATACAAACAGCGTGAGAGAGGGATAGTTACCGTCTGTAGCGGGTGTGTACCGGAAGGAACTCGATATGCATTTTTGCTCCTGCAGAGCAAAAATTAAGGTAGCCACCAGTGTGTGCACTGGCGGCAGGAACTGTCCACTGGGCAGATCCACTGCTATGGGTTTGAGTCCCTTTCTTACATAAAAATTAAACAGGATATCCCGGATGGGATATCCTGTTTAATGGTACGATTGTTCTTTAGGATTTGAGGAAATGGTGAGTGTTTTCAATGGTTATTTTAGTTCCAAAAGACACCGATGGCACAAAGTTCATTTTTTATAGAAGTTAATATGTAAATGCTCTTCAGGACCAAAGCGATCCATAATATAGTGATTTATTATGAAGTTGGGGGTTGTCCATTGCTCACACGGATAGCCACTTATCGAAGCAGAGGTTGTAACCAAAGGTTTTCCGTATTTCTTCTTCAGTATGTTAGATAATTCAGCAAAGGAAACGTTGATGTCATAACCTTCAGATTGGTAATATTCCAATGTTCTAAATATCTCTATGAATTCTACCTTATGTGAGTTAAAGTGTATGCCAATCATAAGTGGAATATCACTATCAAACGCCTGTCCACAAAATGTAATGTAACCATCAGTAACAGTGTTGTATTTAATTCCAGCACTTTTTAATAATGATTCTATGTTTTGTGAATTAGGGGTTATTGAAAACTTAGGATGATCAATTTCAAATGAAGCTACTGCTCGCTTTTTATAAAAAAGGGGGAACATATGTTAATCACCGCCTCTAAAACAATTGTATCACAGGTTTTGTCGTTGTAAAGAAGAACATTTTCTGCTATTGCAATTAAATAGGCGGCGTACGCCGAAAGGGACTCGTTTGCATTTTGCTCCGTAGGAGCAAAATAGATGTGTTGCCGCCATCCAGCTGGCGGCAAGCAACAGTC
>JAZSHB010000091.1:0-8740 GCA_045533015.1 Faecousia sp. | reverse complement strand
AGCCGGTGGTGTAGGCATCGCTCAGTTCGATGAACTTGAACTCCCAGCTGGACCAGAGAATAATCTCCTCGGAGAACCGGCTTAAGTGCATCATCAGAACGGAAAAGGCGCTCATCAGTTCCAGGCAGAAGTCCCGGTCGGACACACCGTCCAGGGAATTCAGGCAGATGCCGTCAAAGCCCAGACGCCGCGCTTCAAAAACCCGGTCGGTGTCATAGGTGGTACCCGCCAGGGCGCAGCAGCCGATGGGAGACTGGTTCATACGCTTTGTGCAGTCGGCAAGGCGATCCATATCCCGCAGCAGCATCATGGCATACGCCATTAAATGATGTCCGAAGGTGATCGGCTGCGCCCGCTGCAAATGGGTATAACCGGGCATGATGGCATCGGCGTACTGTTCTGCCTTATCTGTAACAGCGGCGATCAGGGCTTTGACCAGTGCTGAAATTTCCCCGATCTCGTCACGCAGGTACATCCGGATATCCAGTGCCACCTGGTCATTGCGGGAACGGGCGGTGTGCAGCTTTTTGCCCACATCTCCCAACCGCTGGGTCAGCACCTGCTCAACGAACATATGGATATCCTCGCATTCCATGTCGATGGAAAGCGCCCCGCTTTCCAGGTCTGCAAGAATGTCCTCCAGACCGGCGATCAGCGCGTCCGCGTCCGCCGGGGAAATGATACCCTTTGCTGCCAGCATGGCGGCGTGCGCCATAGAGCCTGTGATATCCTGTTTATACATCCGACAGTCAAAGCGGATGGAAGAATTGAAGTCATCCGCAAGTTTTTCTACCTTGCCGTCGGTTCTGCCCGCCCACATTTTTGCCATAATCGGTTCTCCTTAATAAAGCACTTATGTCATTGCGAGCCAGTCCGCAGACTGGCGTGGCGATCTCCCGGGTCTACAGGAGATTGCCACGTCGGGGCAGAGCCCCGCCTCGCAATGACAAGGATGATTTGGAATATTAGAGCTTACCCTGCTCCCGCAGAGCCTGGACCTTGGTGGGCAGACCCCACAGGTTGATGAAGCCCTCAGCCTGCTTCTGGTCGTAATCACTTTCGTCGAAGGTGACCAGCTCCTCGGAGTACAGGGAGTAGGGAGAGGTCGTACCGGCAGGAATGATATTCCCCTTGTACAGCTTCAGCTTCACAGAGCCGGTAACGAATTTGTTGGACTCGTTGGCAAAAGCGGTCAGTGCCTCCTGCAGAGGGGAGTACCACTTGCCGTTGTAGATGAGGTCAGCATAGTCCACAGCCAGCTTCTGCTTGACATGGAGGGTGTCCTTGTCTACAGTCAGCATTTCCAGCTGCGCGTGGGCGAAATACAGGATAGAGCCGCCGGGAGTCTCGTATACGCCCCGGTCCTTCATGCCCACCAGCCGGTTTTCCACGATGTCGATGATGCCGATACCGTTTGCACCGCCCAGAACATTGAGCTTTTCGATAATCTTGGAAGCCTTCATCTTCTCGCCATCCAGGGCAACGGGGGTGCCGGCTTCAAAGTCGATGGTCACATATGTAGGAGCGTCCGGCGCCATCATGGGAGAAACGCCCCTTTCCAGGAAGCCGGGCTTGTCGTACTGGGGCTCATTGGAGGGGTCCTCCAGATCCAGACCCTCATGGCTCAAATGCCACAGGTTCTTATCTTTGGAATAGTTGGTCTCACGGCTGATCTTCAGGGGGATGTTGTGCGCCTCGGCGTACTGGATCTCCTCCTCACGGGACTTGATATCCCACTCACGCCAGGGGGCGATGATGTGCATATTGGGCGCAAACCGCTTGATCGCCAGCTCGAAACGCACCTGGTCGTTGCCCTTGCCGGTAGCGCCGTGGCAGATGGCATCAGCACCCTCAGCAATGGCGATCTCCGCCAGCTTCTTGCCGATGACAGGACGGGCAAAGGCAGTGCCCAGAAGGTAGGTCTCATACTTGGCGTCCATCTTCATGGCGGGAATGATGATCTCGTCGACCATCTCGTCCACCAGATCCGCCACGATGAGCTTGGAGGCGCCGGTCTTGATCGCCTTCTCCTCCAGACCGTCCAGCTCGTCTGCCTGACCCACATTGCCGGCGACAGCGATGACCTCGCAATTATTGTAGTTTTCCTTCAGCCAGGGGATGATGATAGAAGTGTCCAGACCGCCGGAGTAGGCAAGGACGACTTTTTTGATATTTTCTTTTTTCATTGTTGGTTCCTCCCAAAGGTTTATTCTTCAATATGCAACGGATTATACACCCAAAACCGGATATTGTCAACACCGAATGAATAAATATACACTATTTGTGAGAAATATACACAACAACTGATACCACCCGGAGCAATTTGGACAATATGCCTTTTTATGGTATTTGCACAAAAGACAAATGTTCTTAATACGCAAACATTTCCCCTTTGCGCTATTGACCAAATCCTATTAAAATGGTAAAATGCATAAAAAGTGAGGTGCTTTGTATGGAAACGAAAAATATTGACTGGAGCGATCTGGGTTTTGCATATATGCAGACGGATATGCGCTATGTGGCAAACTACAAAAACGGGGCGTGGGACGCAGGGTGTCTAACGGAAAAGGCGGAGATCACCATGAACGAGTGCGCCTGTGTTTTGCAGTATGCCCAGACCTGCTTTGAGGGACTGAAGGCGTATACCACCGCGGACGGCAGAATCGTCTGCTTCCGCCCGGATCTGAATGCCCGGCGTATGGCGGATTCCTGCCGCCGGATGCAGATGCCCGTATTTCCGGAGGAGCGCTTTGTAGATGCGGTGGTGCAGACGGTCCGCGCCAACAAGCAGTGGGTGCCGCCCTATGGCAGCGGCGCAAGCCTGTATCTGCGTCCGTTTATGTTTGGCAGCGATGCCGTCATTGGTGTCAAGCCTGCCAGCGCGTTTCAGTTCCGGGTCTTTGCTACGCCGGTCGGTCCTTATTTTAAGGGCGGCATCAAGCCCCTGCGGCTTCGCATCTCAGACTTTGACCGGGCAGCGCCCCGGGGCACAGGTCATATCAAGGCAGGTCTGAACTATGCTATGAGCCTGTATGCCATCGTGGATGCCCACGAGCAGGGCTATGACGAAAATCTCTATGTGGACTCCGCCACCCGGACCTATATCGAGGAGACCGGCGGCGCAAATATCATCTTTATTACAGAAGACGGCAAGCTGGTGACCCCCAAGTCCGATACCATCCTGCCTTCCATCACCCGGCGTTCCATCGTCCAGGTGGCACAGGATTATCTGGGCATGGAGGTACAGGAGCGCCCGGTGGCGCTGGAGGAGCTGGAATCCTTTGCAGAGTGCGGTCTTTGCGGCACAGCAGCGGTCATTTCCCCTGTGGGGACGATCGTTGACCACGGCAGGGAATATACCTATGCCGGCATGGGACCGCATATCCAGAAGCTGTACGAAACGCTCCGGGGCATTCAGATGGGCACAGTAGAAGCCCCCGCCGGTTGGATTCAGGAGATCAAATAGGAGAAGAAAAATGCTGACCATCGATAAAGTATTTCACGCGCAAACGGCGCTTAAGGATATCATCCGACCCACTCCCCTGGCGAAGGCATACGGCATCGCCCCGGGGTGTGAGCTGTACTTAAAGCCGGAAAATCTGCAAAACACAGGCTCGTTCAAGCTCCGGGGCAGCGGCTACAAGGTAGCCATGCTGTCGGAAGAGGAAAAGAAGCGGGGCGTGATCGCCTGCTCGGCGGGCAACCATGCCCAGGGCGTTGCCCTTGCCGCAACGAAAAACGGAATTTCCTCCCTGATCTGTCTGCCGGACACGGCGCCTCTTTCCAAGGTGGAGGCGACCAAGGGCTACGGCGCGCAGGTGTGCCTGGTGGAGGGCTGTTATGACGATGCCTACCGCAGGGCGTTAGAGCTGAAGGAGGAAAAGGGTTATACCTTTATCCATCCCTTTGACGATGAAAATGTCATCGCCGGACAGGGTACCATCGGTCTGGAGATCGTAAATGAGTTGGACGACCTGGACGCGGTGATCGTACCCATTGGCGGCGGCGGACTGATCTCCGGCGTTGCCTATGCGATCAAGTCCATCCGACCCTCGATCAAGGTCTACGGTGTGCAGGCGGCAGGCGCGCCCAGTATGTACAATGCGGTGCGCAGCGGTGTCATTGAGACGCTGCCCGCGGTCTCCACCATTGCCGACGGCATTGCGGTGAAGACCCCCGGAGAGCATACCTTCCAGCTGGTAAAGGACTATGTGGATGATATCGCCCTTGTGACCGAGGACGAGATCTGCGCGGCGATCCTTGCGCTGGTGGAAAAGCAGAAGATGATCGCCGAGGGTGCAGGCGCGGTATCCGTGGCTGCTGCCATGTTCCAAAAATTCCCTATCCAGGGCAAGAAGGTAGTCAGCCTGATTTCCGGCGGCAACATCGATGTGACCAGCCTGTCCCGGGTCATGGACAGAGGACTTATGAAGTCCGGGCGGATCTCCAGCCTGCTCATCGAGCTGTCGGACAAGCCCGGTCAGCTGAAGGCAGTATCGCGCATTATCGCCGACTGCGGCGGCAATGTGACCGGTGTCCACTATGAGCGCGGCGGCACGGAGCATGTGAACGGCTGTTTCCTGCGTATCGATATGGAGACCAAGGATTACGACCATGTGGAGCAGATCGTATGCGCCCTGGAGAGCGAAGGCTTTAAGATTGTGGAGAGGTAAGAAAAATGGAAGCTGTTTATACGAAAAATGCCCCGGATGCCATCGGACCCTATTCCCAGGCGATCAAGGCTGGGAATCTGGTGTTTACTTCCGGTCAGATCCCCATCGACCCGGCAACGGGCAATGTGGAGGCTGTGACCATCGAGGCACAAACGGAGCAGGTCTGCAAAAATATTCAGGCGGTACTGCAAGCTGCCGGAAGTTCCTTGGACAAGGTGGTCAAGACCGTGTGCTTTTTGAGCGATATGGGCGACTTTGCAGCCTTCAACAGTGTCTACGCCAGGTACTTTACCGGCAAGCCTGCCCGTTCCTGCGTGGCAGTAAAGACACTGCCCAAAAATGTCCTGGTAGAGGTAGATACCATCGCAGAAACTTAAGGAGAGCTTTATGGATAACAGCAAATACAGCATTGGATATTATCCGGCACCGGGCAGCCATTATAAATGGGTGCAGCGTGATCGGATCGAGAAAGCGCCCCAGTGGTGCAGTGTAGACCTGCGCGACGGCAACCAGAGTCTGATCATCCCCATGAGCCTGGAGGAAAAGCTGGAATTTTACAAGCTGCTGCTGCAGGTGGGATTCAAGGAGATCGAGGTGGGCTTCCCGGCAGCGTCGGAAACAGAATATGAATTTCTGCGTGCCCTCATCGACAATAACATGATTCCCCAGGATGTGACGGTGCAGGTGCTGACCCAATGCCGGGAGCATATCATTCGCAAGACCTTTGATGCCTGCAAGGGCGCGCCCAGCGCGATCATCCATTTTTATAATTCCACCAGCACCGCCCAGCGGGAGCAGGTGTTCCAGATGTCCAAGGAGGAGATCAAGAAAATTGCCGTGGATGGGGCAAAGCTTGTGAAAAAGCTTGCCACCGAGTACGAGGGCAACTTCCGCTTTGAATATTCTCCTGAGAGCTTCACCGGCACCGAGCCGGAGTACGCCCTGGAGGTGTGCAACGCGGTTTTGGATGTGTTGGAGCCCTCCGCGACCAACAATGTGATCATCAATCTGCCGGTGACGGTGGAAATGAGTCTGCCCCATGTGTACGCCAGCCAGATCGAGTACATGAGTGAAAACCTGAAATACCGGGAGCATGTGACCTTGTCCCTGCACCCCCACAATGACCGGGGTACAGGCGTGGCAGACACGGAGCTGGCGTTGCTGGCAGGGGCAGACAGGGTAGAGGGAACGCTGTTCGGTAACGGTGAGCGCACCGGCAATGTGGACATCGTCACCCTTGCTATGAATATGTATTCCCACGGCGTAGACCCGGAGCTGGACTTTTCCGATATGCCGGGTATTGTCGCTGTTTACGAAGCATGCACCCGGATGCATGTATACGAGCGCAGCCCCTATGCCGGCGCACTGGTGTTCGCGGCATTTTCCGGCTCTCATCAGGATGCCATCGCCAAGGGTATGCGTTGGCGCAAGGAGAAAAATCAGCACCGCTGGAATGTCCCCTATATTCCCATTGATCCCCAGGACATCAGCCGCACCTATGACGCGGATGTGATCCGGGTCAATTCCCAAAGCGGCAAGGGCGGAATCGGCTATCTTCTGGAGCAGAACTTCGGCTATGCCCTGCCGGCAAAAATGCGGGAGCATTACAGCTACCTGTGCAAGCATATCTCCGACGCAGAGCACCGGGAGCTGAAGGGTGACGATATCGTCAATATTTTCCTTCAAAACTACATGGATATCAAGACCCCGGTGTCCATCGCCAATATGAGCTTCGTCCAGAAGGCGGACGGCGTGGATGCCTATGTGACCTTCCAGCGGGACGGACAGAGCGCTACCTTCCATACCACCGGTAACGGCTCTCTGGACGCGGTGAGCAATGCGCTGAAGCAGTACACCGGCAGCGATTACCGGCTGAAGGTCTATAACGAGCACAGCGTGCAGGAGCAATGCTCCGATTCTACCGCCGCGGCGTATATCGGTCTTCAGTGTCCTGACGGACAGATGTACTGGGGCGCCGGCTCGGACACAGATATCATCCGCGCCTCTATCAACGCGCTTATCAGCGCCTATAACAATATGATCACCGCATAAAGGAGCGATACATATATGGCAATGACCATGACCCAGAAGATTCTGGCAGCCCATGCGGGGCTTGACAGCGTAAAACCCGGACAGCTGATCCAGGCAGACCTGGATATCGTCCTGGGTAATGATATCACCACCCCTGTGGCGGTCAACGAATTTAATAAGGCGGGCTTCGACAGCGTTTTTAACAAGGATAAGATCGCGATCGTTCTGGATCACTTTGTTCCCAATAAGGATATCAAAGCAGCCCAGCAGTCCAAGCAATGCCGGGAATTTGCCTGCGCCCATTGCGTCAGCCATTTTTATGATGTGGGCAAAATGGGCATCGAGCACGCACTGCTTCCGGAGCAGGGTGTGGTCACTGCCGGTGACTGTATCATCGGTGCGGACAGCCACACCTGTACCTACGGCGCCCTGGGTGCGTTTTCCACCGGTGTGGGAAGCACCGATATGGCAGCCGGTATGGCAACCGGCAAGGCGTGGTTCAAAGTCCCCGCAGCCCTGCGCTTTCAGCTGACCGGCAAGCTGCCGTCCAACTGCAGCGGCAAGGATGTGATCCTGACGATCATCGGCATGATCGGCGTGGACGGCGCGCTGTATAAGAGTATGGAATTTACAGGTCCGGGTGTTGCGACTCTTTCTATGGACGACCGGCTGTGTATTTGCAACATGGCGATCGAAGCCGGTGCCAAAAACGGCATTTTCCCTGTGGATGAAACCACCGTAGCGTATATGAAGGACCGCTGTGAGCGCACACCTGTGGTCTATGAAGCAGACCCGGATGCAGAATATGAAAAAACCTATACCGTGGATCTATCTGCCATTACCCCCACTGTAGCCTGTCCCCATCTGCCGGAAAACACCAAGCCGGCAAGCACCTTGGGGGATATTAAGATCGATCAGGTGGTCATCGGCAGCTGTACCAACGGACGCATGGAGGACATGGAGACAGCCTACCGCATCCTGAAGGGCAAAGCTGTTGCCCCCGGGGTACGCTGCATTATCATCCCCGCCACCATGCAGATCTACCGGGAATGTGTGCAGCGGGGCTATGTGACGGCGTTTATCGATGCCGGAGCTGTGGTCTCCACGCCCACCTGCGGTCCCTGTCTGGGCGGCTATATGGGCATTCTTGCCGAGGGTGAGCGCTGCGTTGCCACCACGAACCGCAACTTTGTCGGGCGCATGGGGCATGTGACCAGTGAGGTGTACCTGGCAAGCCCCGCCACGGCGGCGGCAAGTGCCATTGCCGGCTATATCAAGGAGGCAACTGTATGAATACCACAGGAACTGTTTTCAAATATCCCGACAATGTGGACACGGATGTGATCATTCCTGCCCGTTACTTAAATACCGGCGATGCAGCTGAGCTGGCTAAGCACTGTATGGAGGACATCGACACTGCGTTTGTGGAAAAGGTAAGACCGGGCGATGTGATGGTCGCCGGCTGGAATTTTGGCTGCGGCTCCTCCCGGGAGCATGCCCCGCTGGTCATCAAGACCTGCGGTACCGGCTGCGTCATCGCAAAAAGCTTTGCCCGGATCTTCTACCGCAATGCCATCAACATTGGCTTGCCCATCCTGGAGTGTGAGGCGGCAGCGGAGGAGATCGCTGCCGGGGATCGGGTATCGGTGGATTTTGATACCGGCGTTATTACCAACGAGACCACTGGCAGGACCTATCAGGCAGAGCCCTTCCCGGCATTTATCCAGAACATCATCCAAAAGGGCGGACTGCTGGCATCGTTAAAAGCAGAGCAGTAAAACCCGATTTGTCGCACTGTTTCGATTTTAGTGGTCATTGCGAGCCAGTTCACAAACTGGCGTGGTAATCTCCGGGGTAATGCATTGCACAGTTCTAGCCCTTTAAGCGTATACTTACTTCCGGTCCCTGCCGGGGGCGGTACTTTCTTGTTTCGCCAAGAAAGTACCCAAAGAACGCGCCATAGGGGAGCGATGGGAGCGCCGCCGGGGGCGGGTAAAGCGACCGGAGCGAGTGGCAGCGGTCGATAGCTGACATTG
>JAZSHB010000038.1:0-2200 GCA_045533015.1 Faecousia sp. | reverse complement strand
CCTTTCTTTTCCAGAACCTGCAGCACAAGGCTGTATTGCTCTGGGGGCAGGGCGGAATCTTCCAGATATACAGGGGTCATATCATCAGCCCGCCGAGCCACCGGCAGAAAGGGAAATTGTCCCAGGGTGTGCAGCATTTGGATCTCCGGCTCTGTCAGGGTCAACTCCTTGGCGCAGCCGCCGCAGGAGCCGCAGCTGCCGTTGCATTGTGACATAGCAAGCACCTTGCCTTTTTTCAGAATATAGGATATACTATAAATATATCATACCGCAAAGGAGGATGCAATATGTCTGTAATTGAGATCACAAAGGAGAATTTTGAAAAGCTTGTTCTGAAAGCGGAAAACAAGGTCCTGCTGGACTTTTGGGCAAGCTGGTGCGGTCCGTGTAAGATGATCGGTCCTGTTGTGGAAGAAATTGCCGAAGAAAATGACCACATCACCGTTGGTAAGGTCAATGTGGACGAGCAGATGGAGCTGGCGGTGCAGTTCGGTGTGTCCAGTATCCCGACCCTGGTGGTTATGGAAAACGGCAAGCTTGTCACGCAGGCGATCGGATACCGTCCTAAGGCGGATATCCTTAAGCTTCTGGGAGAATAAGAAAGAGGCGTGCCGCAGCACGCCTCTTTTGCATTTAAGCTTCAATCAGTTCATATTCCCGGGAGCCTAAGCCCAGATCGGCTGCAGCTTCAACGGTGTGGATACCGTGACGGCTTTCGATACGCTCGATCAGATGCGCCTTGCCCGGATCCTCTGACGCATACACCAGATCCAGACATGCCTGGTCGATCGCCACAGGATCCAGACTGACCAGCACGCCAATGTCCGCGATACAGGGATCTTCTGCCTTGGCACAGCAGTCGCAGTCCACGCTCATGTTCTTCATTACATTGACATAAACGATCTCGTTTTTGAAAAAGCGCATAACAGAACCTGCCGCATCTGCCATCGCTTCCAGGAATTGATCCCGGTCAGCGCTCCAGAAATTCTCCGGCACGCCCACACCGTGGATGTACTTTTTGCCGTAGGCGGAGGCGAAGCCGATGGACAGCTGCTTCAGCGCGCCGCCGTAGCCACCCATGGGATGCCCTTTGAAGTGAGAAAGCACCAGGCAGCTGTCATAATTTACGATATCCTTGCCCAGATAATTTTGTTTGATCTGTCTGCCATTGGGGATATCCAGCACCAGGTCTGGGCCCTGGGCGTCCAGCAGATCAACAGGGAAGTACTCGCTCCAGCCATGCCTTTGGAGGGTCTTCAAATGGCGCTCCGTGGTGTCTCTGCCCCCCTCGTAGGCGGTGTTGCATTCGACGACTGTGCCGCCTACATGGTCGATGACCGGCTTCCAGAAGTCAGGTCTGAGAAAATTCTGATTACCGGGCTCACCGGAGTGGACCTTGATGGCGACTCTGCCGGTCAGCGTTTTTCCCAACAGCTGATACAGCTTCAGAATGCTCCCGGCGGAGATTTCGCGGGAAAAATAAACTTTTGATTTCATAGCGATCCCACCTTTCCTTTTTATTATAACAAAAATAATTGCAAGAGCAAGGAAAAAACTAGCCAAATTGGGAAAACTGTGCTATAGTGGAGCTACCAACAACTTATACTTTTAGGAGGAAATGCAAATGGCAAACAAATATGCAGGCACCCAGACGGAAAAAAACCTGATGGCAGCATTTTCCGGTGAGTCCGAGGCGAGAAACAAGTATACCTACTTTGCTTCCAAGGCAAAGAAGGAGGGCTATGAGCAGATCGCTGCACTGTTTCTGAAGACCGCTGAAAACGAAAAGGAGCACGCAAAGCTTTGGTTCAAGGAGCTCAACGGCATCGGCGATACCGCCCAGAATCTGCTGTCTGCTGCCGAGGGCGAAAACTACGAGTGGACCGATATGTACGACGGCTTTGCCAAGACTGCTGAAGAGGAGGGCTTTGCGGAGCTGGCTGCCAAGTTCCGTTTGGTAGCTGCTATCGAAAAGCACCATGAGGAGCGTTACCGTAAGCTGCTGCAGAACGTGGAGACCATGCAGGTCTTTGAAAGAAGTGAAGTCAAGATCTGGGAGTGCCGCAACTGCGGACATATCATCGTTGGCACCAAAGCACCGGAGGTTTGTCCTACCTGTGACCACCCCAGAAGCTACTTTGAGCTCAACGCTGAGAACTATTGTTAAGATAGAAATTCTGGGGCGATCCATCGCTCCCGG
>JAZSHB010000002.1:0-2687 GCA_045533015.1 Faecousia sp. | reverse complement strand
TGCATCTGTCAAGCAAAAGTAGACACTAAAAAACAGTATAGTTCTAGAAGCCCAGTTCGGTCTTGTACTGAACTGGGCTTTTATAGCCCAGAGCGGCAGCAGGCCGCCTGTTATTGAAGTAATGTACATACTCATCCAACAGCGTTGGAACGTCCTCTGCGTTCTCTAGGCCGAAGTCAAGGTATAATTCTTCCTTGATCCAGCCGTTCAAAGCTTCAATAATTGCGTTATCTGTTGGAGTTCCTACTTTCGACATAGAACGAAGTATGTTATAATGTTCGTGAGCCTGTCGGAAGGCTTGTGAGGAGTAGACGGAACCCTGGTCGGTGTGCAAGACTACCTGGGGTGTCTGCTCCTCATTTTTCTTGCCTGCAAGCTTTTTCAGGGCTTCCAGACAATGATAATATGGTTTGGTATCTCCTTGTATCGGTGTTGCCTGGTGCGCAAGGATCTCGTTGTTGAAGGTATCTACAAGCAATGTCCATTCCCAGTTTCTTCCTCTGTTCTTGAATATTGTCATGTCGGATACAACAATTTGGATGGGACCGGTTGCGTTCCAGTTTCCATTAACTTCGTTCGGATATTCTACGTTCTCTTCACCATCTTTTTTCTTGTAGTGATACTTTCTGGCTTTTGAGTGTATCCCGGCATCTTTACAGCATTTGTGTGCTAAATTGTGGGAGAATACCCATCCTGTGGCTTGGAACACAGCGTCCGCAAGCATGTGGTAACCATGAGACGGATGTTTCCGGTGTTCCTCCTGCAACAACCTTGTCAGTATCATTCTGTCCTTCTCGTATCTGTTAGGCACCCCTTGGCGAGCCCTCCATTTGTAATATCCAGATTTGCTAACACCCATGAGCTGACAAAGGAAGACAACTGGATATTTCTTCTTCATTTCTTCGATGATTTCATACTCACATCTTGTCCAGTAACGTACTCCTTGTTTGCACCAGCTCCTTCCACCCAGTATCCTTTTTTTAACCGTGCGATCTCAATTTCCTGCTTGGCCACTAGTAGCCGAAGTCTCTCTATCTCTGACAGATTCTTGCTTCTGTGAAGTGCTGCAAACTTGTTGCCAGGTCGTTTCTTTGGTTCAAGCCCGGCTGCTCCACCGGATATGTACGCTTTAACCCACCGACAGATCATGCCGGTATCTGCAGCATACTCCTTTCCCAATCTCTCTACTGATATATGTTCTTCCAGATGCTTCTGAACTATTTCCAGCTTTTGCTCTGGTGTCCATATTCGTTTCTTTTGTCCTTTTTTCATCTGTTTCACCTCCGCTTCCATTTTAACATAAAGAAAAAGGTAGACACACTGTTTTGTGTGTCTACCTTTAGTTTACAGGTTCAGGAGATTCCCTTCCGGTTTTTGTCACTGCATCTTAAAAACGCTCATGCCGGGGGCGAATTTGGACAGCTGGCTGACCCGGTACAGCACCTTTGCCGCATCGGCACGGGTCAACACTTCCCCCGCGTTGAGGATTACGCCGTGGTCCGCCATGACGGTCATGGCCATAACTGCCACCGTACTCTCCCCCTCCGGCTCTGCGGACACGCTGAGATCCAGCGCATTCTGCAAAATCACAGCCGCACTCTCAGCGGTAATGGGATCATCCGCCCGGAAATCGGCAGGCAGATTGGCCGTAAGCCCGGAACGGATGGCTGCGGCCAGATAGGGCTTCAGCCACACGGGCGTATCCGCAGGAAGGGCCTCATAGGCCTTATCCTCTGCCGGAATATTCAGGGTCTTGATGACCATGGCCAGAAATTCCCCCTGGGAAACGGCTTTCTCCGGGCAGAAGCAGGAGGCACCGCCGATATTCTCCGCTTCAAAAATCCCGGTCTGCCGCAGCCATTCAGCAGCAAAACGGCAGGAATTACCGGCGGTGTCCGTATAGCGGGCATTGGTGGTAGGCTTGAGGATCTGCACCGTCACCGTAGCCTCCCGGGACACATTGCCGGCGCTGTCGGCAGCAATAAAGGTAAAGGAATCGGTGCCCACCTTATTTTTCTTTGGCGTGTAGGTGAAAGTGCCGTCGGTGTTGATGGACACTTCCCCACGGCGGGGCTGCCGGACAACTGTGTAGGTCACCATCTGCCCCTCGGGGTCGGTAACCTTCAGGGTGCCGTCAGCCGGAAGATTTTTGTAGGTTTCCATGGCCATATCCTCAGCTACCGGGGCTTTATCCTGCTTGCCCCGAATGGCAATGGTCATGGACACGCAGGTTTCCACCCGGTCGGGATAGATGGGCAGGTAAGTGACCACCGCATCCTGGTCGGTTTCTGTGCGCAGAGGGGTGAAGGTCATCTGCTCTACCTGCTCAGCCGTGAGGATATCGCCCGGACGCAGCACCCGGGTGCCCAGCAGTACCGTACCGGTGGACGCATCGGGAAGCTCTGTAATACAGATGCCGCTGAGGGTGTCATCCCCGGAAAAATCCGAGGCTGTAAAGCAGTAAACCGCATCGCAGTCCACCTCCGCCGCCGCAACGGCAACTGTGCCGCTCATCATACACAGCACAGCCAGCAGCAAAGCCAGCGTTTTTTGGAACATAAAATACCTCCTTGAATTTGGTTCAGAGGTAGTGTTTGCCAAAGGTGGACGAAATATGCACCCACCCCGGAAAAACCACCCATCTATAAATTGTAGTTTAGCGGCGAATCGCCGCTGACAATGCGTGC
>JAZSHB010000042.1:0-18124 GCA_045533015.1 Faecousia sp. | reverse complement strand
CTGTTACCGTAGGTATAGGTGACTGTATCAGTGAGTTCGCCCAATTCGCCCGTGGTGTAGGCGTATTCCTTGCGATTTAAGATGTTGCCAGCGTTATCATACTCCCAGGTGTAGGTATAATTTCCTGCCTGGTTGTTCTCTTGGATCAGCTGGTTGGCACTGTCGTAGACATAGCTAGTAGTATTCGTGCCGTCATAGATACTTGTGATATTGCCGTTATCATCGTAGGTGTAGGTATAGGTGACGGAATAGCTGCCGGCAGTGGTGGTGTAGGTAGCGATCTGACTGCTGTTGGGAACATAGGTGAAGGTTTCCGTCAGGATCACCGTATCGCCGTTTTTCGCAGTCTGGGTCGTTACTCTGCCGAATCCGTCGTAGGCGTAACTGACGGTAGTGCCGTCCGTCGTCACAGAGGTGACCCGGTTGTCGTCATCGTAGGTGTAGGAGGTGGTCTTCTCTACGCCGTCGATATTCTCCACCAGCTGGGTCAGATTGTTTAGTGTATCGTACTCGTAACCTACAGAGTGGGTATAGTCCGTTCCGGTCTCTACATACTTCATCATCCGTTCGGTGAAGTCGTAATAGTAGGTAGTGGTGATGCCGGTAGCAGAATCGGTCATCCGGGCAAGGGCACCGTCGTTATCGTAGCTGTAAGATACGGTGTCTCCATCCTCGTAGGTCTGGGTCAGTAGCCGTCCCTTATCATCGTAAGTATAGTCTACACTATCCCCGTTGCCATAGTCAAGAGAGGAAAGATAATTATTTCTGTCATCCGTGTAGCTATAGGTAGCAAGGGTGTAATCTCCTGCCTTGACGCTGCTGCGCAGATCGAAATCACCGTAGGTGAAGCGGTAGGTTGTGCTGGGGGTTTGGATGGCAGTCAGCAGGTCGTTGGTGTAGGTGTAGGACGCACTAAGGTTCAGCCCGGTGTCCGTTTCACAGGCAGCAGTTGCCAGACGGTACATAGCGTCGTAGGTGTATTCCGTCCGGGTGGCTTCCGTATCCTCCGGGTACTGCACCCATTCCAACACATTGGTTGTTTCATTATAGCCATAGGTAGTCACCTTGCCCAGGGCATCTGTGGTGGATACCAGCCGGTTGCCATCAGAAGAATAGGTGGCGGTACTTGTCATAGTGCTGCCATTGCTCGTTATGGACACAGCGGTATTGTTACCGTAGGCATCATAGGTGAAGCTGTAGGCTAAGCCCTCCTGGGTGGTGGCGGTTTTGACATTGTGGTGATCGTCATAGGTATAGGTCATCTTGGCTTTGTTGTTCTGGATGACCTTTGTCAGATCGTTATTGGTATACTCATAGGTGGTGGTCTGACCCTGCAGGTCCTTGACGGAGATCACATTGCCATCATCGTCATAGGTATAGCTGCTGCCAAATTCTTCCTTGTACAGCTGGATTCCGTCGAAATAGGCAGTATTGGCATTGTAATCATACTGACAGTCAATACTGATGTAGGAATACGGCTTATCCGCTATCACAGCACCGGCAACATACTGCCAGCTGTTTTGGCTGTCTTTGTCTGGATTAAAGCGGACAACACGCTTAGTTACAGATCCATCTTTGTTGAAGAAAAACGCCGCAAGGGCAAACTGTCTTTCGTTAGTGGTTTCTCTATCCAGCGGAACAGAATCTCCCTTTGCCCAACCAGATAAAATATAGGTATCTCCGGCATTTCCGCTAATATTTACTGCTTGATATACATGCTTAAGACTTGCGGGATTGCCGTTAAGCTGGAGAACAGAGTTATCCAATTGCGCTGCGGGAACAGGCGCGGTCGTGGCAGTAATGCCGTCCGTACCCGTGAGAGAATCGTAAGTCCACCCGTAAGAGCCGTGTTGGAAGTCGCCATTTTCGATCAGGTTGTACCGGCTGGCGGTTTCCGCTTTTTCTACCTGGGCACAGTCAAAATACACCTGTGTACCTGCTGTTCCAAATAACTGTGCCCGTGCAGTTATGCTGGTGTTTCCCGGATTGGTATAGCTCACTTCCACGCGCTGCCATTGTGTCGCACCGGAGGTCGCCCTTACCTGCTGGCTTGACATATCATTGCGATTGACAAGCATCAGAAAACTATCACCGCTTAAGCCCTTTACATAAGCAGAAGCTGTATATGTCTCACCCGGCTCGATGGTAAAGTCTTCTGACATTATACAAGACCACTGGGTTGCTGTAAACAGCATTGCATGTGTTCCATAGTACGCATCCGTGGTAACATTTGTACAGGATGTTTCGGCAGGATAGACACTCCACACTTCGTTATTCTCAAAACTACCGGATTTCAACCGATTACCCACCGTGTTTTGCAGCTTCGATGACAGGGTGAGTTGGTTGCCCTTGCCAGCATCATCATTGGTATTCCGGGCGTACTGGGTGTACTGCGCGCGACCCTCGTCGTCCTGAATAGAGAGGGTGTTGCCGAAATCATTGAACTGGTGGATCTCCACATTGCCGTTATGGTCGGTGAAGGTGGTCTGGTTGTGCGCGTACTCGATCGTGAGTGCTCCGCCCTGGGCACTGCCGTCTGTTTCTGCCACACTCAGCACCCGGTACGGCTGCCAGCTTTCCGATACCGTATTATAGGTATAGGTCAGTTTGTAGCCGTAGTTATCTATAGCTGACACTATCAAATTCTGAGAATTGTAAGAATAGTTAGAAACCGTATCCTCCGGTTCTGTAATGCCTGTGAGCAGATTCCCTTGATACCAGAACCATATGGAATGCACTTCGGTGTTGCCTGTACCCATGTAGCTGATCTTTTGCAGCTGGGTAGATGCATAGCTGAAGCTGTAGATCCTGCCTGCACCGTCGGTGATGGAAACGATCCGTTTACTGGTCTCGTT
Organism: Faecousia sp.; assembly: GCA_045533015.1. Taxonomy (GTDB): domain Bacteria; phylum Bacillota; class Clostridia; order Oscillospirales; family Oscillospiraceae; genus Faecousia. The sequence continues at coordinate 15,269 of JAZSHB010000042.1, read as the reverse complement.
AGCATAAGCAACGGTGATACTACTCTTGCTCATCTGGTTGTTGGACATCTTACTTAAGCGACCCTCAGTATCAAAGTAACTGCAGTTTCCGTACTTGTCCACGATGCAGTATTTCTGGGTGTTGCTGCCGTTTGTGGTCAGCGTCAGCTCCAGACCGTCCTCGTCCTTATAGGTATTGTCAGAGCTGTATTTGAAATAATGGCGTGTGCCGTCGCTGTCCTCCCAGACATAATAGCTGCTGTCCACACTCCATTGGTACACCAGCTGGTTAAAATTCGTCCGCCAGCCAAGACCTAAGCCGAAATCATTGTTATTTGCATCATTGGCATTGTAGATATGCTGGATGGAAACAGGCATCCGATTACCGCCGAAGCCAATATCATCCCGTACCCATACCAGATTTCCGGTAAAGTTATTGATATAGCCTGTTCCGGCACGTCCGGCAGAGGAGGCGGTATAGTCCCAGTAACTTTCCAAACCATTGTTATTCCGGAACGCAATAGTAAGGATCGGCTTATAGGCATCATTATCCGTGTAGTCCGAGGAGACGAATTGCTTGAAGCTCGGTGTGCCGCCGGTCTCCACCGCGTCACTTGCCTTGAAAACCATGCCGGTGTTTCCGTTGGCGTACCAGTCCCGGACAATATCCGTGATCTCCCAACCATGCCACGCAATCTCTGCCCCCATAATGGCATAATCCTCCACTGTTGCGTCAATAGCAGGCTGATTTGCCCAGGTGATCGTTTCGGATTCCCAGGAGCTGCCAACTTTATGCACTTCTATGGTTGTCGTTGTTCCGCTTTCAAAGCCCTTGAGCATCTGGACATTGGCGTAAACCACAACATCTGACGAGCTCAGCTCCGGTAGGTTTCGATATTTCAAAAATGCGCGCATGATCCCGGCGATATCGCCATAACCGGCGGTAAGCGACCCGCCGTCTTGGGGATAGGTTTTGTTGGATGCAACTGTGCGGTCGCGGATATTGGACGAATCCAGATCTGCTGTGACCACCGGGTCCAGAACCACAGGGTAAGCCCGGGTCTCCTCCGCAAGCCATTGCCGGGGCAGAATATATGTAAGCGTATAGCTGCTTCCACTATCTGTCAGCTGCACAGTAATGTCATAGGTCATTTCCCCTGTATCGTCTACAAGAAACGGTGCGGGCATGACCATGACGATATTCTTCTGGGATTCATCATAGAAGGTGATCTGGCCGTTTTCCTCCAGGACCGGGATCATACTTCCTGTATCCAATGTATAGCGATAGCCCTGAAGGGTGTCACTGTAGGCATTGAGCACCACAGATTCCTTGACCTTATTCGATTCCAGATCATAGATAATATCTGTGTTTTGGTACACATCCTCATAAGCCAGCCGGGACTGTAGCTTTTCCGGGATGATTTCTTCATGGGCTACGCTTTGGCGCATCGTCTCCAAGTCTACCTGTCGGATGTCCGCAGAAACTTTATTCACAGCAGTTACAGTAAAGTTTTCCTGTCTTAGGCTGTACACAGATGTGTCCCCGCGGCTGCGCAGCTCTGCGTCCATAGCAAAAGACAGGGTATAACCATCCTTTTGAATCTGGATAGGCTTGTCCTGTGCCAGCTGCTGAGGTAAACGGACATCCCACACACCTGCCTTATTGGCGTAAGTACCGTCTGTTCGGACGAGCAGTGTGTTGTCGATCTCCTCCCAGCCGTTGTCCGTTTCGTAGTGGACTGGGTCTGCGTAGACCGCTGTCATATGCAAACCGTTACTGAGCAGAAATTCTTTGGAATGCTCTGTGCGGTTTTCGGGAATTTCTTCTACGATCTCGGCGTCGGTCATGTCTATGTTTTCTTCCGTTTCCATCGCTGCCTGTGTCAGGCTTTCCTGGAATTCCTGAGCGAAAATACGCATGGGCAGCATATTGACAAGTAAAATGACCACCAATATTATGCTACAAATCTTCAAAAACCGGTTTTTCATACACTTTCCTCCTTTGCGCCTGTTTTTATTTTCCTTTCTCTTTTTTAAGACTGTCTTTTTTCTCCCTCCTCGCCACTGTGATTTTTCCTCAAAACGGTTGACTCGTTAATACATATTGTTGTTTTTTATCCTTTGATGTCCAACATTGCGTTAATCAATTCTAAAATAAAAGCAGAATGCAGATAGGTGTTCTTATATATATTGTGTATCCATACTTGCAGTTAGTGACATTTTTAATCGCTTCTGCGACACAACCGCAGGATGTTCTTTAGGCAATACTTGCCTATCATTTGTAGAGATTTCTTCAGAATTTGTATTATGAAAGATATCGCTATAAAATTATGCCTGTACTGTATGAAGACCCAAATTTTTAATGACGGAAACAAGCGCCTGCTGGTTGCGTACTACCAAGATCAAGACGATGGCAAGATCACAGAATTTATGCGCTAGAAGTATCGGCAAACGGTTTTATATGTTTTACTGCTAGATTTATTGCTGACACCCATTATGGGTTGTCGGCAACTTTGTGCGCAGCACTTGAGCCGGAACGGCACAACTCCGCGACGCGGAGGGAGGGGGATATAGTGGGGAGGCACTCCCTCCTAAAATCGGCACGGTGGAAAAACGCCACCGTAGCCAGTGCTTGTCATTAAAAAATAACTTGCCGTCAAATATGGACGAAACAACCGATAAGAAAGAGTTGCTATAACATCCTTGAGGAGTTTACCAATTATTTACAATTTTTGGAGGACGAGAATGCAAAAACAAGTGTTGCTGAAGGCGTTATATAGATAAAGATATTTTTTTACTCGATTTGGTCAATAATATTACAAGTGTTTAGAAAGGAGGTGGACCTTGTGGCGGAAAATAAGTCCTTTGCAAAGGAGCAGCAAAAAACAGCACTAGCGGAGCAATTGTGGCTCGCCTATTTCAATAGTTATCTCTATGAAAACAGAATGATCACCGAAGCGCAGAGGAATCGTATGATTATGAAAATAGAAAGCCGCAGAGGGTCCATTTCCGATTGCAAACAAAAATAGGAAACGCAAAAGCCACATCCACCGGCGGTGGATGTGGCTTTTGATTGTGATTGGTCTATTTGCTTTTAGATGGGAATTTCTCAGGGAATTTGGCGCTCAGTTCTTTAATGCGGTCTTTATCTAAGTCAAAACGATCGATAATATCATGGTAAAGTGCCAGATGGTAGTCCGAAACTTTACGAAAACTTAAACCTAGGCATGCGACAAATAATCCGTCCATTGACCAATGCACCATGTCTTTTTGATCGGAAAAAGCAGATGACAGGGGAGCACACCTGCGGCCGTTGATTTTGGTCATTACGGTTTGTAAATAAATATGCAATAAATAGTGGCGGTAATGTTCTAGTGGTGAACATGTATTTGACTGATGGTACTCTTTTAACGAAGCAAAGATGATTTTGCTATACAAAACTTCAAAGATTTTTCTTTGGTACTTGTGTTCTTCATATCCACGAAGGACGCCAAGAGTTCGTAATAATTGCATTTCCGGTGTCGAATATCCCCGGCTAAGAATTTTAGATGGCAGCAGATTCGTTTTTGCATATTTAAGAACTTTCAGCGGCTTGGACTTGAGAGACTTAAAGTTACTAAAAACACGCCTTTTGATAAATAATCGAATATATTCCCAAGAGAAACAAGAATAAGAGTTATTTCTCATGAAATAAGTTTTGTCTTCGAAGGCACATAGCAGATCAAACTTTTCCTGCATATCATCCACATACTTAAATTGATAGGGGGGATCTTGGTCAAAGGCTTGACAGATCGAGGAAATACTTTTGATCTTGAAAGGTTGCGAAATAGTTAAGTGTAATCCCCAAAAGACAGGGATAACAGAAATGTATTTAATAGCATATGCAATGAAATCAATCCAATATTGATTTTGAATCAATATTGGGATGACATGAGAAATATGAAGCAGAACAAAAGCGAGGAAAACCCATAAAAAATGATATTGAGAAAACATCATAAATATGTAGTCAAGCACTTTATAATGCAACCGGGTTACTAATGTTAATTTTTTGAAATCCTCTGTTAAGTATTCAATAAAGATGAAGGTGATTATGAAGAGCAACAAGAGGCATGCTGATATACGAAAGACGCTGAAAAAGGCCAGCGCATAGGTAAATAAATACAATAAGAACATGCGCTGATTTTCTTTAAAATCAGTATAAGTAATAACGGCAATGCAAGCGATTATATATATGGCAAATAAATTATTACTAAATAGTGTCTCCATATGATGTACCTCAATAATATTGTTTTTTTATTTATTGTATCAAAAAACGCTGAAAAAGCAATAAAAGGTGCACAACATGTATATTGCTATATACATGTTGTTACTAAACCGGATAAAATATATGAACTACGGGTAGGGACCATTCGAGGCTGAAACAATTTCAGTACAACTCAGTTGTGGATGCTGCAACCCCGCAACCAAGGTGGCAGAGAAACTCTAAAGTTCTTGGAAAGCGTAAGGACTGCGAGTGATAAAAATGGATTGGCTCTTGAAATATTCGTAAACATATATTATACTTATATAAATGATGATACAACGAACTTTTGGAGGAAAGAAAGATGGACATACATAGTGTGCGTCAAATGCTAAGAACAAAGTCGATATACGATATCCCTCTGCGGGTGACTTATTACGCCCGTGTTTCCTCTGAGAGCGACGAGCAACTTAATTCCTTGGGTAATCAGATCTCCTATTACGACGAGCTTATCAAGCGCAACCGCAACTGGACTTTCGTTCCCGGTTATATTGATGAAGGTCTGTCCGGCATTTCCACGAAGAAGCGTGAGAATTTTAACCGGATGATCGAGGACGCGGCAGAGGATAAATTCGACCTTGTGATCACCAAAGAAATCTCCCGTTTTGCAAGAAACACCCTGGACTCCATTCAGTACACCCGGCAGCTTCTCAGCTGCGGCGTAGGGGTGTTTTTTCAGAACGATAACATCAACACCCTGGACGAGGATTCCGAACTGCGGCTTTCCATTATGTCTTCCATCGCCCAGGACGAGCTGCGCAAGCTTAGTAGCCGTGTGAAGTTTGGTCATCAGCAGGCCATCAAGGACAAGGTGGTTTTGGGCAACAGCCGAATTTTCGGCTATGTCAAAGACGGTGGGAGACTGGTGATCGACGAGGAGCAGGCAGAAATGGTCCGGGAGCTGTTTGAGCTGTATGCCTGCGGACAGTACTCCATGAAGCAGATCGAGACCATTTTCTGGCAGAAGGGCTACCGCAATCACAACGGCAACAAGATCGCCCACACCACCATGTCCAATATGATCGCCAACCCAAAGTACAAAGGCTATTATGTTGGCAACAAAGTGCGGGTCATCGATATGTTCTCCAAAAAGCAAAAATTCCTCCCGCCGGAGGAATGGGTCATGTTTAAGGATGAAACCGGGCAGATCGTTCCTGCCATCGTTTCCGAGGAGTTGTGGGACAAAGCTAACGAAGTTTTAAAGCGGCGCAGCGATGATGTAAAGAGCCGCCAAGGCATCTGCAATCATCAGAACCTGCTCACCGGAAAATTGTTCTGTACCCATTGTGGTGCTGCCTACTACCGCCGGGAGTCCAAAGACAAAGCCGGCAACAAGAACAGCAAATGGGTCTGCTCTGGTAAGATCAAGAACGGTGCGGATTCCTGCCCCTCCTTCCCCATCTATGAGGAGGAAATCAAGCCGCTTCTCTTTGAGGTGTTCCAAGAAACTGAGGTCAATGTCGCCGCACTCATTGAAGAGTATATGGAAATGTACCGATCTTTGGACGAGGATAATCAAATCCCCAAGCAGATCGCCCAGCAGAAAGAACGGCTGGAGCTTGCCCAAAAAAAGAAAAGCAAGCTGCTGGAATATAATGTGACCGGTCAGCTTTCCGATACAGATTTTCTGACGATGAACAAAGCCTGCACCAAAGAGATTAAGGACGCAGAGGCGCAGATATTTGAACTGGAGCAGCAGATGTTCTCCCGGGAGGAGTTCCGCAAGCATATGGACACGAGCCGTGCTACTTTGGAAGCTGCTCGCCGGGATGCGGCGCAGGGTATGATCACTGCCGACTTTGTCAGCAAGTATATTGATAAGATCCTTGTAACCCCGGAAGAAGACGGCTCTATGCGGCTGGGTATCAAGATATTCACCGGAGAAAGCACCCAGAAATACCTTGCAAAACTCACGCATCGTACGGGTCACACGTTCAAGAAGATGATCGAGGCTTACGAGCAGGGCATGCAGTAAGTTCCTGTCGGTGCTGCCGGTCGGCAGCACCGGTACATACTTGAAATTCGCCCAAAACTGTGATATGATACTATCAAACGCACAGGAGGGGCATTATGAGCATCCATGAATCCGGCGAAATGTACCTGGAAACCATATATGTTCTTATGAAGAAAAACGGCTCCGTCCGTTCCATCGATATCAGTGAGCATATGGGCTACAGCAAGCCCAGCGTCAGCCGCGCCGTCGGACTTCTGAAAAACGGTGGCTATATTGTGGTAGATAAGGAAGGCTATATTACCCTGACGGATGCAGGCTTGTCTGTAGCCAATAAGATCTACGAACGGCACACGGTATTGAGCCAGCTGCTGATCGCGTTGGGTGTCGACGGGGAAACCGCTGCTGAAGATGCCTGCAAACTGGAGCACGCTATCAGCGACCGTTCCTTTGATGCCATCAAGCAGCATGTACTGAAACTGGAAAAATAAAGTAAAGTCCGGAGGAGACCCTCCGGACTTTACTTTATTTTTCAATATTTCTGACAAACGCCTTACGGTCCTGCGCACCGTAGAAGGCAGAGCCTGCTACCAGCACATCCGCGCCGTTTGCCTTGCAGATTTCGGCTGTATTCAGGTCTACGCCGCCGTCCACCTCCAGGTGGCAGCCGGGGTTGACCCGGTCAAGCATAGCGCGCAGCTGCTTTAGCTTCGGCATCATATGCTCCATGAACTTCTGACCGCCAAAGCCCGGCTCTACCGTCATCACCAGCACCATATCCACCAGGGGCAGATATGCTTCGATCGCCTCTGCCGGGGTGTTTGGCTTGACCACGATGCCCGGCTTAACGCCGTGGCTGCGAATCAGCTCCAGGGTCTTTTTGATATTCTCCGGAGTGTCCGCTTCCACATGAATGGTCAGATAATCCGAGCCAGCTTTGCAAAATTCCTCTGCATACTTGATGGGCGTATCGATCATCAGGTGCACATCCAGCACCAGGTCTGTGATCTTGCGCATCGCCTTGACCCAGGAATAGCCGAAGGACAGGTTGGGCACAAAATGACCGTCCATGATGTCCACATGGAGCCACTTGGCACCGGCAGCCTTGGTTGCGTCCATATCCTCGTGGAAGTGCATATAGTCAGCCGATAAAATAGAAGGAGAAAGGATAGCCATAACTTACCTCACTGAATTTCGTTAATTTTTAAGGATGCCTCATACAGGGCGCAGAACCGGCGGTATTTCCGGTCCAGCCGCTGGGAAGGATGGGGCGTATACTGCATCTGCATTTGTACACACGCCGCTGCCGCCTGGGAAAGATCTGCAAAGCCTCCTGCACCCACTGCCGCGATCATGGCAGCGCCCAGGCAAGCCGCCTCTTTTTCCTTGGGGATACATACCGGCAGACCGGTGATATCTGCCTGCAGCTGGCACCAGACAGGGCTCTTTGCGCCGCCGCCGGTGGCTACAATAGAGGAAAGCTTCACGCCCAGGCGGGCAATATGCTCGCAGTTTTTCCGCAGGACGAAGCTCACGCCTTCCATCACTGCCCCTGCCATATCGATAGCATCGTGCTCCTGACGCAGTCCCCAGAACACACCGCTTGCGCTGCTGTCAAATTCCGGTGCGTTTGTGCCTACCAGATACGGTAGAAACAGCAGCTCATTGGGCGCGCGCTGGGTGAGGACGGTGTTCATTTCGTCATAATCCGCCTGCATACAGCTGCGGCGGAACCACTCCAGGCTGACACCGCCGCTTTCTGCCACAGGCAGCATCACATGGGTATCCGGCAGGAAACCGTAGTGCATAGCGCAGCCACAGCTTTTCGGTGCCGGCTGCGCGCACATGGTCGCCATTGCCATGACTGTCCCGGTGGAAAGGGTGATGCCCCCGGGCTGGATGTTACCGGTGCCGATCATACCGGCAAAGTGGTCAAGGGTTCCCACATTTACCTGGACATCCGGGCACATGTGCAGCTGCTGCGCGATTTCCGGAAGCAGACTGCCTGCCACGGTGCAGGGCTCGCAAAGCTTCGGCAGCTGGTCCTGAGACACGCCGATGGCATCAAGCATCTGCTGCCAATAACACTTGTTGTAAATATCAAAATAGAAGCTGAAGGTGGCGATGGACATGTCTGCCAGCTTTTTGCCGGTGAGATAGTAGACCACATAATCCTTCAGCAGCATATAGGTCGCCGCGTTTTCGTAGATCTCGGGTCTGTGGTGGCGCAGCCAGGCGATCTTGGTCGCAGGCCAGGTGGGCAGCACTGCCATTTGCCCGGTGACTGCCTCGCAGATCTCTGGGGAGAACTGCTGCTCCAGTTCCCGGCATTCCTCTGAAGAGCGTTCGTCCATCCAGGAGATCGCGTTCATCAGCGGCTTGCCGTTGCTGCCAACTACCACCAGGGACTCTGCTTGCCCAGTAAAGGCGATCTGGCAGATATCCCGGGTGTTGTTCTTTTTTACCATCTCGCCCAGGAGCGCTACGATATCCTGACAGTACTGCCAGGCATCGAATTCCACGAAGCCGTTTTCCCGGAGGTAGACGACAGGACGGCTCTGCCGGTCGACCAGGTGAAAATCCTTGTCATAAATGGCAGCTTTGATGTTGGTGCTGCCCAAATCGATACCGATGTACATGGGTTTCCTCACAGTGCCTTGTTGTTCAGGCGCTCGCCCACAGCTCCGCCGGGGTGAATCAGCGCAAACTGCTCCGCCTGGTAGCCGGTCTGCTCGATCATTGCCGCCTGCAGTGCATGGAAGATCATGCACAAAGCAGTCGTGGAAGTTGTACCCTGGGCGTTCCACTTGTCAGTCTCCCGGTTCACATGCTGCTTAAGTACCACATCCGCAGCCTGTGCCAGAGGAGATTCGGTGTTTTCTGTGACGGTGATGATCTTAACGCCCTTTGCCTTGCAGATATCCACGATGGGCAGCAGCTCCTTGGTCTTGCCGCCCCGGGAGGCAAATACCATCACATCTCCCTCCTGGATAAAGCCGGTAGCACCGTGGACCGCCTCCGCCGGGCTGATGAACCGGGCAGGACGCTCGATGCAGCACATCAGATGGGCAAAGTGCTGGCAGATGATGCCGGAGTGACCGCTGCCGGCAGCACCGATCCGGGGGGCTGCACACAGCAGCTCCACCGCCTTGGCAAACTGGTCGTCGTCAAAATATTCTTTCATTTCTGTGATGCAGGCAGCCTCGATATCGTAGGCAGCCTTTGCCGCATCCAGAGCAGCTTTCGTAACCATAAGTATTCCTCCTGTTTTTTTATGATAGTATACTATTTTTTCCATCTCATTTCAAGGTACAAATTGACAATTTGTGAGAAAGTCCTATTGACGCGCCAAAGCGCAGTTGGTATAATATAGCAGGAATAAACGCGAGAGGAGAAAAATCCCTATGACGAATATCAAAGCACCGTTTTTTGAGATCGGTCCCAAATCGTACCTCTACGGTGATGAGATCCTGGAGTTGGCAATGGCCGCTGACGCAGCTTCTGAAAAGTATGATGTGGATATCATCTTCACCTGCCCAGTGGTGGACATCCGCCGTGTGAAGGAAAACACAAAGCGTATCCATGTTTTCGCCCCGCACATGGACCCCATTCCTGTGGGTCGCGGTCTGGCAGACATCCTGCCCGAGAGCCTGGTGGCTGCCGGTGCGGAGGGTGTTATGCTCAACCATGTGGAAAAGCCCCTGGACTTTGAGACTCTGGCTGCCACCATCAAGCGTGCCGAGGAAGTAGGTCTGACCACCATCGTGTGTGCTGACTCTATGGCAGATGCTTCTAAGATCGCTACCCTCAGCCCTGATATCATCGTTGCTGAGCCCTCTGAGCTGATCGGCACCGGTGTGAGCGTAGGTCCGGAGTATGTGGAAGCGGCAACCAAGTGTGTGAAGGATGTAAATCCCAACATCCTGGTGCTGACCGCTGCAGGTATCGCCGGCGGCGAGGATGTGTACAACACCATCATCGCAGGCGCTGACGCCACCGGTTCTTCTTCCGGTGTTGCCAAGGCTGCTGACCGTCCTGCTATGGTAGACGAGATGATCGCTGCCTGCCGCAAGGCATGGGACGAAGCCCACGCATAATTTGTTAACCATTTTAATTTACATATCAGGAGGAAACAAACAATGGAATTTAAGATGATTCAGAAAGAGATCCAGCTCCAGTCCCGCGGTTGGATCCCCACCTTCCATGACATCACCATCGATGTTCACAAGATGGTGGAGGAGTCCGGCATCAAGAACGGCACCGTGGCAGTGGTCTCCCACCACACCACCTGCTCTGTTATGATCCAGGAGTGCTCTCACGATTTCGACACCTTCGATCTGGAGTTCCTGCAGCATGACCTGCTGGACATCATGCGCGGTCTGATCCCTGACTTCACCGACGAGGGCGACTACCGTCACCCCGGTCCTATCCACGCACAGTTCGGCCGCTATGTTGATGAGCCCGGCAACTTCACCTCTATGAACACCGACGGTCACCTGCGTTCTGTCTTCTTCGGCAGAAGCGAGACCCTGACCATCAAGGACGGCAAGCTGGATCTGGGCGAGTTCGCTCATATCTACTTCATCGACTGGGACCATGTCCGTGCCCGTCCCCGTCAGGTCAATGTCACCCTGTTCGGCACCAATGACGATATCGGCGACCGCAAGTACAACAACGGCGAGGTCGTCAACACCCTGCGTAAGTTCCTGCCCGAGGAAAAGGAGTACATGGAGCAGTACGAGGAGTGGAAGAAGCGCTACATCAACGGCAAGCTGGAGAAGATCAAGATCGACATCTGATCCGCATTTCCGGGCGAAACCCACAGGGGTTTCGCCCGGATTTTTCAACTGCCAATTGAAACCGGACCTTGTATATCAAACAGGCATCTATTGACACACCCAATGGCAAAAGATACGAATACAATAGATTAAACGCTATTATGGGGGTTACATATGAAAAAGGCTCACCTTCGCCGTCCTGGGCATGGGCAACCGGGGTACCGCCTACGCTGCCAAGCAGTTGAAGTACCCTGACGAAACGGAGATCACCGCCAGACCAGAACGATCCGGGTCATGGGCACGGAGGGCGAGATCTGGGGCGATTTCCACGACAAGAAGCTTTGCTGCCAGCGCTTTAATGAGCCGCTGCAGACCATCGATCTGGGGGCACTGTGCGACGACTTTACCGGTCACGGTGGCGACGCACGGCTTATCTATGATGTAATTCGTCTGTACCGGGGCGCTGACTTTGACACCAGCGCCATTACCTTCCTTGACCGCAGCGCCCAGAACCACTATCTGGCGTTTGCGGCAGAAAAGTTTCGAGTTGAGGGCGGCAGGCTGAAACAGTATGATGAAAGGGCGTGTTGCATAACAGATGCAACACGCCCTTCTTTTTTTGTCTGTGCTTACTCCTGGGGGCTTTCCCAGGCTTTCATATATTCCCAAAGATCCCGGCATTGCTCTAAATGCTGGGTTCTGCCGGACAGGGCAAAATATACGCCGCCGTCAGAATTTACATTATCCTTCACGAAATCCATCCAGGAAATATCCACTGCGATCGGCCACCGATCCTCCAGCTCCGTACCCTCGTACTGGGCATAGATCAGATGCTCGGACAGCTCCGCCAGTTCCGCCTCGGTAAAGAATGCGCTCAGGTCAAAATATATATCCTGGATGATGTAATACTCCATAGCGTACTTATCCAGAAGCATATAATCGAGCATCTTGTTTTCAACCTGGGCGATCAGCGCCATAGAGGAATAGTAGGAATAATCGGAATTCTGCGGATCCTCCAGATCGCCGAAGTAGGTGTACTCCAGAAGGACTTCTTCCTTTTTTTCGTCGCCGCCCAGCTTCTGGAAATAATCTGTAGTCAAGTAGTTTACGCCGGACTGTTCCATGGAAAGGTTCACCATGGAGCCGTGGAGCAGCGTATCCTTGCTGTTTTTAGACAATCCGCTGATAACGAGGATCACCGCCAGCAGCAGCGCGGCTACAATGAGGATGATCTCCTTATAGTAGGTCCATATATGCTCCACCTTTTGGGAGAAGGTCATAGGCTTGAGATCCTGGCACAGCTTGACCCACTCTGCATAGAATTTACTTTGTTTGAATTTTTCCGCCATTTTCATTTCTTCCTTCACATTTAGGATTCCGCGTCTTCCCCGTATTCCTCGTCCTCTTCTTCGTAGATCTTTCCTTCTTCTGCAAGGAGCGTGCCGTTGGCTCTTGCCTGGGTCAGGTAGTACAGCAGCGGCTCCTTAAGCGCTACTGTCATACCCATTGCTGCCAAAGCAAAGTACGCCGCGATAAACACCAGTGCAATATAGTAGAAAATATTGAAGGCGAATACGCAAAGCAGCACCGGCAGCCAGAACATCAGCGCCGCGCCCAGCAGCTGCATAGGTGCCTTAAACACCATATTTACAGCGTTGCGCACCCAATCGCCGATGCTTGTGGGGATGTAGACATTGAGCATCAGAAGGCTTGTGGTCACCATTGCCGCCAGGCTGAAAGTAAAAATGGCAGCGATCATGGGGACCAAAAATTCTTCTGCTACCGCATAGTGCAGATCCAGCAGCAGGTATATGTCGATCACCAGCATGATGCACCAGCTGATCGTACCCCGCCAGAAACGGGTCTTGTAGCCCTTCTTAAAGCCATCAAACCAACTGTCTCCCCGGATATCATAGCGGACGGCGCTGATAAGTGCACACCACGCCTGACCGATGGTCACAATGGGCAGGCAGCTGACCAGAAACAGCAGGTTCATCAGGATCGCCTTTCCGGCAATATTGATAATTTTATTCAGTTTATCAAGGATCGTTACAGGCTCGTTCACATACATCTTCCTTTCTAAAGCCAAATCCAACCAGGATAAATTATAATAATTATATAAGCCCTTTACAAACTTTTTGTGAACGCCGACCAATAATCTCCATATTGAACAAAATCACCCACCCTGTTTTGTCTAATCTGCTCACTATATCATAAAATATTTACATTCTCCCCGCAGATATTTCTTGCAATTATCCCATTTTTCGCTTACTATAAGACAATAAGGAGGCTATGGCATGAACAGCATATTTTCTTACGATTCCAAGCTTATGCAGACGATGATCTTTATCGGCGATCTGATGATTCTTAACTTCTTGTTCGTTTTGTTCTGCATCCCCATCTTTACCATCGGTGCGGCACAGGCAGGTCTTTACAGCGCAGTAAAGGTCTTGCTGGATAAAGAGGACGACACTTCTCCCAGTGCGGCATTCTTCAAGGGCTTTCGTACCGGGTTCGGCACAGTAACACTGGCATGGGTACTGATGTCGCTGCTGCTGATCTTTATTGCGGCTATGGGCATCACTGCTATGGCATATGGCTGTCCCGGCTGGATCGTGGCAGTGGCGGTTTGCGTAGCTGCTGTGTTCCAGAGCTTGGTCCCTGTGTTTCATTTCCGCTTTGGCTGCACCCCGTGGCAGCTGATTCGCAATACCTGGTTTATGGTCATTGCGCACCCCATTCGCTCAGCTGCCATTGCCGCGCTGATCTGGCTTCCGGTGGTGGTATTCCTGTTGGATATGTACACTTTCATTGCCGTGACCCCGGTATGGCTGATTCTTTACTATACCGTTGCCGGTATGTTCATCTTTTCCATCAGCAAAAAACCCTTTGATGTCCTGGTTGAGCATTTCAACGAAACACACCAGACTGTAGAAGAACTGGTTGAAGAGCTGAAAGCGGGCGAGCAGGAAGAGGACACCACGCCTATGATCTTCGAATAAGGGTGTGGGAATACATAAAAACACATCCACCGGCGTAGCCGGTGGATGTGTTTTTTTAGTCGTTGGTGTAGTTATCGAAATAACCCTGGATATAGACGATGGGTGTGCCCTTGTCACCAGAGCCGGAGGTCAGGTCACACAGAGAGCCGATCAGATCTGTCAGTCGGCGGGGGGTCGTACCCTGGGATACCATGTTGCCCACCAGACTGGAGCCGTCCTTCTCGGAAATTCTGCTCTTGATGGCATCCTGCAGCGCCTTACCGGACAGACCGGCAAAGTCGTTGTCTGCCAGATACTTCAGCTTCAGCTCGTTGGGAGTGCCCTCCAGACCGGGGGTATAGGCAGGAGAAACCACAGGGTCAGCCAGCTCCCAGATCTTGCCCACAGGATCCTTGAAAGCGCCGTCGCCATAGACCATGACTTCGATGTGCTTGCCGGTCTTTTCCTTGAACTGCTTCTGGATGTCCAGAACCAGATCGGTACATTCCTTGGGGAACAGCTTGATCATATTCTCGGTGGACTTGTTGGAGCCCAGCAGGCCGTACTTTTCGTTGTAGCCGCTGCCGTCCACGGAGGCATTCAGGATATCGTCCAGACCGCAGACACGCTCACCGCCGTTGGCCAGCAGAATCCGGTGGGTTCTTGCCCGGGTGTGGATATCGCAGTGCAGAACGTTCTTGGTGTAGTTCAGGATCACACGGGGATTGTTGGCGAATATGATCTCAGCCTCAGCGCCTTCCTCACGGATCAGATCGCCGTAATACTTGACGTAGTCCACCAGGGTGAAGGGGTGCAGATTCTCACCGAAGAGCTTCCGGTATTCCTTCTCGGTCAGAACATCGGAGTAAGGGTTCACACCGGCCTCGTCCAGCTTGTCCAGAGATACCAGCTCGTTGCCCACCTCGTCGCACGGATAGCTCAGCTTCAGAACAACCTTCTTGCTGGCCCGGGCGATGCCCCGCAGGCAGATAGCGAAGCGGTTACGGGACAGGATGGGGAAAATAACGCCCACAGTCTCGCCGCCCAGCTTGGCGCGGACATCCTTGGCGATGGCATCCACGGATGCGTAGTTACCCTGGGCCCGGGCCACAACAGACTCGGTAATGGCCACGATATCCCGGTCACGGAGGGGGAAGCCTTCGCTTTCCGCAGCCTCGATAACGCTGGTTACAACAATATTTGCCAGATCGTCGCCCTCACGGATGATGGGGCAGCGGACGCCTCTGGAAGTAGTAAGTCGGAGGGCCAAGCGGTCTTAG
>JAZSHB010000049.1:0-2152 GCA_045533015.1 Faecousia sp. | reverse complement strand
CCGTTCCCGGTAGATATCGATGCGGATAACCTTGCCTCCGGCGTAGAAAACGCATACACACTGTTCGGTGCGATGCTTGGCATGATAGTTGTGTATATTGTTGATGAAAAATGGCTAAATTTTTCTACAAAGGCGGTTTGGGGGGCGCAGATTCTGAAGGTTTTACTGGGTATTGTATTGGTATTGATCGTGAAAACCGGTTTGAAGGAACCCCTGAACCTGCTGCTCGGGGAATCTGCAGGCAGAGCTGTACGCTATTTCTTGGTCGTCGTTGCAGCTGGCATCTTGTGGCCGCTATCCTTTCGGTTTTTTGCTAAAATTGGGTCGAAGGAGTAAAAAATGAAGATCGTCCTGTTTGTTATCATTGCGCTGCTTTTGCTGACAGTGGTCAGCGGTGTATATGTTTTCGTTGTTGGCTGTGTTCGAAGAAAGGAGCTTCCGTGGCTTGTGGAGGAGGAACTCAACAAGACACAATATAAGAAGTATTCTAAATATATTCAACAATCGGATCGCTGGCTGAAGGCGCATGATGCACAAAAGATCAGTATAACCAGCAGGGATGGCTTAAGGCTGCAGGGTCTTTGGGTTCCTGCAAAGGATCCCAGAGGGACGGTGCTGTTTGCCCACGGCTACAGAAGCACAATGCTTCTGGATTTTGGTATGGCGCTGGATTTCTACCATACGATGGGAATGAATCTGCTCATACCGGATCAACGAAGCCATGGAAAAAGTCAGGGACGCTTCATTACCTTCGGTGTGAAGGAGAGCGCAGATATGCTGCAGTGGCTGGAATATCACAATCGTCAATATGGTCCAATGCCTGTGATCCTTAGCGGTCTTTCCATGGGCGCATCTACGATGCTGTATTTAGCAGATAAGCCAATGCCTGAAAATGTACGGGGCATCATAGCAGATTGCGGTTTTACTTCACCAAAGGAGATTCTTGGGTCGGTGTTTACCAGAGTGACCCGGCTCCCGTGTACACCTACGCTGTGGGCAACTGACCTTTGTGCAAGAATATTTGCAGGATTCAGCCTGACCCAGTGTGATACCAGGAAGATACTTGCAAAGAGCCGGCTTCCTGTATTTATGATACATGGCACCGAGGACAGCTTTGTCCCCTGCGAAATGACAAAGCAGGGTTATGCTGCTTGTACGAGCGAAAAACAGCTCCTTCTGGTAGATGGCGCAGACCATGGTGTCAGCTTTCTTACAGACAAAGAACGTTATACCAAAATGATTACAGATTTTCTGGATAAGAACATTGGGAGATAAATATGAATTACGCAGCGATCAAAGATTGTGATATTGCCAACGGACCCGGCGTCCGGATCAGCCTGTTTGTTTCCGGCTGTACACACCGCTGTAAAGGATGCTTTAATGAAGTGGCATGGGATTTTGATTACGGTGAGACCTTTACTGAGGAAACGGTCCAAAAGATCGTTGCGCTGATGTCACCGGATCATATCAAAGGACTTACCCTTCTGGGGGGAGAGCCTTTTGAGCCGCAAAATCAGGCAGCACTGGTGGAGCTTTTGCGCATTGTCAGGAAAATATATCCGACCAAATCCGTCTGGGCGTTTTCCGGATATCTGTTTGACAGGGATATTCTTTCCGGGAAGCTTGGAAACTGGGATGTGACCCGTGAATTTTTAAGCTACCTGGATGTTTTGGTGGATGGACCTTTTGTTTTGGAGAAGAAAGATTTGAGCCTTCGTTTTCGTGGCTCATCCAATCAGCGGCTCATAGATGTGCCGGCTTCGCTGCAAAGCGGACAGGTTGTTCTTTGGCAGGACTGGCAAGGTAATGAAAGGGGAATGAAATAATGCAGCCAATTCGTGTAAAACGCTTGAAAACAAACGCTATACTTCCTACATATGGCTCTGTGGAGGCGGCAGGTGCGGATCTTTATGCTTGCTTGGAGGAGGATATTACGATTGAACCGGGGCAGTCTGCATTTATACCTACCGGTCTTTCTATGGAGATCCCAAAAGGATGCGCTGGACTTATTTACGCCCGAAGCGGACTAGCCTGCAAGCGAGGACTTGCACCGGCTAACAAGGTGGGTGTTGTGGACAGTGATTACCGGGGGGAATTTATGGTTGTGCTGCACAACCATGGAAGTCAGCGTCAGACAGTGTCCCATGGGGAA
>JAZSHB010000070.1:0-3063 GCA_045533015.1 Faecousia sp. | reverse complement strand
GGACATCCTTGCGCAGGGCCTTGATGGTCTCCCGGGCGATGATCTTGCCGCCAATGGCAGCCTGTACAGGGATTTCAAACTGCGCCCTGGGGATGTTGTCCTTGAGCTTTTCGCAGATCTTTCTGGCTCTGGGGTAGGCGTTGTCCGCGAAGAGGATGAAGCTCAGCGCGTCCACCACATCGCCGTTTAGCAGGATATCCAGCTTCACCAGACGGCTGGGGCGGTAACCGATCAGCTCATAGTCCAGACTGCCGTAGCCCCGGGTACGGGACTTGAGCGCGTCAAAGAAATCGTAAATGATCTCATTAAGGGGCATTTCATAATGTAATTCTACCCGGTTTGCATCCAGATAGACCATATCCTTAAATTCGCCCCGCCGAGAGGTGGCAAGGTCCATCATGTTGCCCACATATTCCTGGGGCGCGATCAGGCTGACCTTTACGAAGGGTTCTTCCGCCAGCTGGATCTCCATGGGATCGGGGTAGTCCAGGGGGTTGTCCACCATCAGCACCTCACCGTTTGTCTTGGTAATGCGGTAGACGACATTGGGGGCGGTGGTAATGAGGTCCAAATTGTACTCCCGTTCCAGACGCTCCTGGATGATCTCCATGTGCAGAAGCCCCAAAAAGCCGCAGCGGAAGCCAAAGCCCAGCGCAATGGAGCTTTCCAGATCGTAGGACATGGATGCGTCGTTAAGTTTCAGCTTTTCCAGCGCCTCCCGCAGATCCTGGTATTTGGCACCGTCTGCAGGGTAAATGCCGGAGTAGACCATAGGCTGCACCGGGCGGTAGCCGGGCAGCGGTTCAGCAGCTGCATTTTCCACGGTGGTGATGGTATCGCCGACCTGGGTGTCTGCGACGGTTTTGATAGAGGCGGTGATGTAGCCTACCTCACCGGCAGCCAAACAGTCCCTGGGGGTCAGACCCAGCGGATTCATAGAGCCGACCTCCACGACCTTGTACACAGCGCCGGTCGCCATCATCTTAATATCCTGACCCGGGCGCACAGTGCCCTGCTTGATTCGGGTGTATACAATAACGCCCCGATAGGAATCATACTGGCTGTCAAAGATCAGCGCCTGCAGAGGAGCGTTGCGGTCACCGGTGGGGGCAGGGATATCCCGGACGATCATTTCCAGAACGGAATGGATGTTGATGCCGTTTTTTGCGGAAATTTCCGGGGAATCCTCAGCAGGGATACCGATAATATCCTCTACCTCCGCCTTAACCTCCTTGGGACGGGCGGAGGGAAGATCGATCTTGTTGATCACGGGCAGCACCTCAAGACCCGCGTCGATGGCAAGGTATGTGTTGGCGAGGGTCTGTGCCTCCACGCCCTGGGAGGCATCCACCACCAGTACTGCGCCTTCACAGGCAGCCAAGGAACGGCTGACCTCATAGTTGAAGTCCACATGGCCCGGGGTGTCGATCAGATTCAGGGCATAAGTTTCACCGTCGTCGGCGGTATAGCTCAGCTGCACAGCGGTAGCCTTGATGGTAATGCCGCGCTCCTGCTCCAGATCCATGGAGTCAAGAATTTGCTGCTGCATCTGCCGGTTATCGATCGCCTTGCATTCCTCCAGCAGACGGTCCGCCAGGGTGGACTTACCGTGATCGATATGGGCGATGATGGAGAAGTTTCTGATTTTAGAAAGATCGGTCATAAATTGCACCTCTGGCAAACAAATTCCGATTTGTCGGTCTGTCTATCGAACAACATCGTAGGAGACGGCCACTGGACGTCCCGCCGTTATAGTACAGCAGCTGCCATGTTTTGCGGGTCGTCGTGGGCGCCGACCCCTACAACGTAAATTTCAAACTGCCCGATAGATGGGAATTTGAATATATTTATTATTTTTATAAGTATACAGAATTTTGCGTCAAAAGGCAACCGTATGTTTTTTAGATTTTTCGGGAATACTGACCATTGCACCGACAAAAAACGCCCAAAGCTGCATTTTTTGAAAAATTTTTCGTAAAAACACTTGTCAAAATGCCGGAATCGGGCTATAGTCTAACGGCTGAAAACAGAAAGAGGGAGCGATGTGTATGAGTACTACAAAAAAACCTGCAAAGCCCCAGGATGACCTGCAGGCAGTTCTGCAGAACCTGATCGCCGTAGGCCGTAAGGACGGTATGATCCGTGCCGCCGACTTGAACGCTCAGTTGGAAAAGCTGGACCTCAGCCCCGAAAAGATTGAGGAGATCTACGACCGCTTTGAAGCTATGAATATTCAGATCGTCAGTGCGGATCTGGATCTGGACCTGGGTGACGATTTGGATGCAGCGATTCCCGGTGATATGGAAGATGATATTGACCTGAGCAGCGTCGAGGATGAAGAGCTGGTAGACCCTGTGGATCTGGCGGCAGAATACAACCTGGATGACCCGGTTCGTATGTACCTCAAGGAGATCGGTCAGATCCGGCTGCTGTCTGCCGAAGAGGAAGTGGAGCTTGCCAAGCGTGTACCCGAGGGAGATCAGGAAGCGAAGAATAAGCTGACAGAGGCAAACCTGCGTCTGGTGGTCTCTATCGCAAAAAAATATTCCGGCCGCGGACTGCACATTCTGGATCTGATCCAGGAGGGCAACACGGGTCTTATTCGCGCAGTCGATAAATTCGACTGGACAAAGGGAAATAAATTCTCTACATATGCCACCTGGTGGATTCGGCAGGCCATCACCAGAGCCATTGCCGACCAGGCCCGTACCATCCGGGTTCCGGTGCATATGGTAGAGGTCATCAACAAAGCGACGCGCTGCAACCGGAAGCTGGTGCAGGAGCTGGGCCGTGAGCCGACTGTAGAGGAGATCGCCGCAGAGCTGAACCTGCCTGTTGAGAAGATCATCGAGGCAAACCGCACTGCTGCCGATACCTTGAGTCTGGATACCCCTGTGGGCGACGAAGAGGACACCTCTACCGGCTCCTTCGTGGAAGACGAGCGTACCCCCGGTCCGGCAGATGCCACCTCTAACGCTTTGCTTGCCGAGGCGCTGAAGGAGATCCTGGATACCCTGACCGAACGGGAGGCGGATGTTCTGCGGATGCGTTTCGGTATGTATG
>JAZSHB010000092.1:0-4054 GCA_045533015.1 Faecousia sp. | reverse complement strand
CACCTCATCGCGCTGATACATCCAGCACACCGTCATGACCTCCTGGGAGCTCGTAGCGGGAAACAACCCCAGATTGCGGCGGTTCCTCTCCTTTTCTATAATTCGGGTCACATCCTTGACAAAGCCCATGTCCAGCATCCGGTCCGCCTCATCCAGGACGACAGTTTGAATTTTGTCCAGACGGATATTTTTTCGATTATAATGATCCATGAGCCGACCGGGAGTCGCCACCACGATCTGGGGCTTCTTTTCCAGCTGTTTTGCCTGTCCGACGATTCCTGCGCCGCCGTAAAGCACAGCCACGCGGATTCCCTTATAATAAGTAAGCAGCGAGCCCAGCTCGTCACCGATCTGAATCGCCAGCTCGCGGGTAGGTGCCAAGATCAGTCCCTGGACCTCCTGGCTGTCCGGCTGCACATGCTCGATCATAGGAATGCCGAAGGCAAACGTCTTGCCCGTGCCGGTGGGTGCCTTGGCGATCACATCCTTCCATTGCAGAAACTCCGGAATCGCCTGCTGCTGTATGGTAGTAGGATAGCCATAGCCCTTCTTCTCCAACGCCCGTAGCATTTCCTCAGAAAGCCCCAGGTCAGCGAATGTAACGGTTGTCTGTTCCATTTGTATATCGTCCTTTTGCTTTGTGTTTGTTCTATTGTAGCAGTTTTTGTTGGATTATGCAACTGCACAATCAATTTACTGCTTCGGAAATAGTGGACAAGCGAAATAAATTGTGGTATATTTATAATGTTATATTATGTT
Source organism: Faecousia sp. (assembly GCA_045533015.1). Taxonomy (GTDB): domain Bacteria; phylum Bacillota; class Clostridia; order Oscillospirales; family Oscillospiraceae; genus Faecousia. The sequence goes on along the minus strand of JAZSHB010000092.1, from coordinate 3,295 downwards.
CTTCCACCAAATAGAGGAGGCTTGCAAAAAATGGGTAAGCTAATCGTGATCGAAGGTACTGACGGTTCCGGCAAGTCCACGCAGTTTCGTCTGCTGTCGGAGCATCTGCAGCGGGACAGCATACAGTTCAAGCACCTGGTGTTCCCCCGGTACAGCGAGGAAAGCTCTGCGCTCATCCGGATGTACCTGGGCGGTCAGTTCGGTACCAAGCCCTCTGATGTAAATGCCTACGCCGCCTCCGCGTTTTACGCAGTGGACCGGTACGCCTCCTATAAAATGGACTGGGGACAGTGGTATGAAGACGGCGGACTTGTGCTATCGGACCGCTATACCACCTCCAATGCTGTGCATCAGGCATCCAAGGAAACCGGCGCTGCCCGGCAGGCACATCTGAAGTGGCTGTATGAATTTGAATACGACAAGCTGGGCTTGCCCCGTCCGGATCTGACCATATACCTGGATGTGCCTACAGACTTCACCCAGAAGCTGTTGCGCTCAAGAGAGCAGGCGACCAACACCCAGGCAGATATCCACGAACAGGACGCGCAGTACCTTGCCACCTGCCGACAATGCGGTAAGGACGCAGCTGCCTTTTATAACTGGACCGTGATCCGGTGCGTCCGGGACGGTGCCATGCGCTCTATGGAAGATATTCACGAAGAAATTTACGCTGCGGTAAAGCAGTGCCTGGAGGGTTAAATATGGTTTATATGCTGTTGGGTACCGGCTTTGAAGAAACGGAAGCCATTGCGCCTCTGGATCTTCTGCGCCGTGCCGGGATACAGGCACTCACCGTCGGTGTCACCGGCAAGACGGTATACGGCGGTCACGGTATCGGCATCGAGGCGGATATCACCCTGGGTGAAATGGATCTGACCGCTATGGATATGATCGTTCTGCCCGGTGGTCTGGGCGGTGTCGCATCCGTCAGAGCCAGCCGGGAGGCTATGGACGCCCTTCGCTTCGCCTGGGAAAACGATAAATTTGTAGCTGCCATTTGTGCAGGTCCAACGGTTTTGGCAGATCTGGGTATCACCCACGGGCGTAATGCCACCTGCTATCCCGGCTGCGAGGCAGATATGGGCAGTGCAAACATTGTCCCCGGCGCACCCTGTGTCCGGGACGGAAGGCTGATCACCGGCACTTCTGCCGGCTGCGCTATCCCCTTCGGTCTGGCTCTGGTGGAAGCTCTTGCAGGGGAAGAAACCGCCAAAACCGTTGCCGATCAGATCGTGATCCGCTGACAGGAGGTATTGCTCATGGAAAATAATAAAAAGGATCCTTCCAGTCTGGTAGATAGCTGGTTGGACGAGATCTTACAACGACATGATGTAGAAAGCATTCTGGAAGAACCAACGCCCAGTCATATTGCGCCGGATGAAGACGCTGTGACCGGTGCCGGTCTGACTGCACCGGACGAACAGGAGCTGGAGCGTATCGTCCAGGAGACTCTTGCAGAAAACTGGTTCACAGAAGAAGATCCCCAAGCTTCCACCCCCGGACAGGACGACACCCAGTTCTTTGCCCCTCAGGCAGAGGAAGACATCCCCGGGGAGGATATGTCCTCAGAAGCCCGCAATGAACCCTACGAGCAAGAAGTGCCCGACAACTCTCCTCTCCCGAAAAAGAAAAAAGGCTACGGTCTTCTGGGTATCCCCCATATTCTTTCCACCGTCATCTGGCTGGTCCTGATCGTTGCCATCGGTGTCTCCCTCGGCAGGACCCTGTGGCTGTGCGCCGCGGATCTGCTGGCTTTGGGCAAGTCAGGGCAAGAGGTCACCGTAACCATTGATGTATCGGACAGACTTCCCGACATTTCCGAAAAGCTGGAAAAGGCAGGTCTGATCCGCTATCCCCAGCTGTTCCAGCTGTTTGCCAACCTCACCGGCAAGGGCGATAACATTCTCGTCGGCTCTGTCACCTTCAGTGCAGATACCGTCTACGACTACAACGCGCTTATCAACGCCCTTTCCTACCGGAGCAGTGCCCTGCAGACTGTGGATGTTATGATTCCGGAAGGCTACAGCTGTGCCCAGATTTTCAAGCTTCTGGAGGAGAACGGCGTGTGTACTGCCGCCGCCCTTGAAGAATACGCCGCAAACGGCGAACTGGAGGATTACTGGTTCCTGGAGGATGTGACCCGGGGCAACCGGTACTGCCTGGAAGGCTTCCTGTTCCCCGATACCTACGAGTTCTACCTGGACGACGAGCCGGGACGGGTCATCGACAAATTCCTCAACAACTTCGATTACCGCTTCACTGACCGTATGCGTGACAAAATGAATGCCTTGAACAGTAAGACGGGGCTGAACCTGAGCCTTTACAAGATCGTCATTATGGCATCCATCGTAGAAAAGGAAAAGGCGAACATTCTGGAAGGCTATGACATCGCCTCGGTCTTCTACAACCGTCTGACCCACGCCAGTTCCTACCCCTTCCTGAACAGTGACGCTACCATCCTCTACGCTACGGACTACTACAACGCAGGGCAGTTGATCACAGACGCACAGATCAACGCCAGCCCCTATAACACTTACACGCAAAAGGGTCTGCCCCCCACACCCATTGCCAACCCCGGTCTTTCCAGCCTGGACGCAGCCCTGGATCCTTCGGATACAAACTACTATTACTTCATCCTGGACAGATCCGCCAATGCCCATGTGTTCTCCAAGACCCTGGACGAGCATGAAAAGCGCAGAAGGGAACTGGGCTACACATCATGACAAGGCTTGAACTGTTAAGTCCTGCCGGAGACATGGAACGGCTGAAAATGTCCGTGCTTTACGGTGCGGACGCTGTTTACCTGGCAGGCACGGATTTCGGTATGCGCTCCTTTGCCGGTAATTTTACACCGGGGGAGCTGCCGAAGGCGGTCGCTTTCGCCCACGACCACGGGGTCAAGGTCCATGTGACCGTAAACACCATGCCCCGCAACGATGAGGTCGTCAGCCTCCCGGCATATTTGGAACAGCTCCAGGATGCCGGGGTCGATGCGCTGATCCTGGCAGATCTGGGTGCTTTTACCCTGGCAGGCAAGTACGCCCCCGGCTGTGCCCGGCACGTCTCCACCCAGCAGTCCATCGCCAACTACGAATGCGCCAAAGCCTGGTACGAACTGGGCGCACAGCGTGTGGTCCTGGCAAGAGAGTTGAGTTTGGAAGAAATTCGGACCGTCCGCGAGAAAACGCCTAAGGATTTGGAGATCGAGACCTTCGGTCACGGCGCCATGTGCGTCAGCTACTCCGGCAGATGCCTGCTCAGCAACTACATGACCGGCCGGGACTCCAACCGGGGT
>JAZSHB010000048.1:0-2051 GCA_045533015.1 Faecousia sp. | reverse complement strand
GGAATCGGGGATGGGCGGTGGGTACGCCAGAAATACCCATCAGGGAGCAGCCCATGGGGGCACCCAGCTTGTCCGCCAGGGCCATCAGCTCTTCCTGTGCGCCGCTGGAGATCAGGCCGCCGCCAAAGTAGATGAAGGGCCGCTTGGCCTTGTTGATGGTATCGGCTGCCTGCTGGATACGGATATCCTTGGCGGCGAACCGGGGATCAGCCTCCACAATGGGCTGAGGTTCATATTCGAACATCGCCGTCTGCACATCCTTGGGCACGTCCACCAGAACGGGGCCGGGACGGCCAGACTTGGCAAGCCGGAAGGCTTCCCGGATGGTGTCTGCCAGAGCGTCGATGGAGCCGACGAAGTAGTTATGCTTGGTGATGGGCAGGGTGACACCGGTGATATCCAGTTCCTGGAAACCGTCTGTGCCGATGACCGTGGTAGGCACGTTGCCGGTAATGGCGATCATAGGAACAGAATCGAGATACGCCGTTGCGATGCCTGTGACCAGGTTGGTCGCTCCCGGTCCGGAGGTGGCGATGACCACGCCCACCTTGCCGGTGGCACGGGCATAGCCGTCCGCAGCGTGAGCAGCTCCCTGCTCATGTGCCGTCAGTATATGGTTCAGCTCATTACGGTATTTGTATAGAGAATCGTAGACATTGATGATCTGTCCGCCGGGGTAGCCGAAAACCGTGTCACACCCCTGCTCGATCAGCGTGCGGACAAGAATATCCGCGCCAGACAGCTGCATAGTATCACCCTTTCGTCATTTTTTCAAGTATCCGTGCGCCCATTTCCCGGCAGCCTGCAAGCTTTCCGCCGGCGCACATGATATCCGCTGTTCGCCAGCCCGCATCCAGCACCGCCGCCACCGCGTTTTCAATACAGTCAGCTTCTGCTGCCATATCGAAGCTGTAGCGCAGCAGCATCGCTGCAGAGAGGATCGTGCCGATGGGGTTTGCTTTGTCCGTCCCGGCAATGTCCGGGGCTGAGCCATGTATCGGCTCATACAGTCCACAGCTGCCCGCCCCCAGACTGGAGGAGGGAATCATGCCGATGGAGCCGGTGATCATGGATGCTTCATCAGACAGAATGTCACCGAACATATTCTCTGTGACGATCACATCGAACTGACTGGGATCTTTTACCAGCTGCATCGCGCAGTTGTCCACCAGCATATCGGAAAGCTCCACATCGGGATATTCCGCTGCCAGCTGGTGCATGACCTGTTTCCACAGCCGGGAGGAATCCAGCACATTGCTTTTTTCCACGGAGCAAAGCTTTTTGCGCCGCTTCCGGGCTGTCTCAAAGCCGATGCGTCCAATGCGGCGAATCTCGTTTTCTGTGTAGCGCAGCTCGTCTATCGCCACCGCTTCCCCGTTTTCGTCTACGGTCTCATGCTTACCAAAGTAGATGCCGCCGATCAGTTCCCGGACAATGATAAAATCAATACCCTTGTCCACAATTTCCTGCTTCAGCGGTGATGCATCTGCCAGCTGCCGCCAGATCTTTGCCGGGCGGTTGTTGCTGTACACGCCCATACCGGCACGCAAACGGAGCAGCCCCTTTTCCGGACGCAGATGTCCCGGCTGGTCGTTCCATTTCGGACCGCCCACCGCACCGAGCAGCACACTGTCAGAGGCGATGCACTTATCAAGCTCTGCCTGGGGCAGCGGATCGCCGTACTTATCAATGGCACAGCCGCCCATATCCACATGGGTATATGTAAATTCATGACCGTACAGCTGGGCGATCTTGTCTAAAACCAGCTGCGCCTGACCGACGATCTCCGGACCGATTCCGTCTCCGGGTATCAAGGCAATGTTTTTCTTCATAAATCCAAACCTTTCTTTTGTTGCGATTCTCAAAACTGGCACCAAAACCTTATGTTGCACCCGCGGCGATGCGCAGGTGGGGTACATAGGGGAGGGTTGCGCACACAAGCGCTGCCAGCGGCAGAAAAAGCGAGTGGGCAAGCAAGTGCCGTGGTCGGCATAAAGCAAGCCTGCTTCGTCAGGCGCAGCCTTTGCCGGGCACCACAAACGGACGGTCAG
>JAZSHB010000121.1:0-3775 GCA_045533015.1 Faecousia sp. | reverse complement strand
ACCGGTGATGCCGTCTGCGGAAAATTTCTGTACAGGATAGCCGCCGTTGGGAATCTGCCTGTTGGCAAGCGTCACGCCGCAGGCGTTGCAGACCATCACTGCAAAATCATACAAAGCGTAAGGAAAGCCCTCCAAGCCCGCTACCCAGTCCGTGAGGTCCTTATCCAGCCAGCTGACCCGGTCATAGGCGGTGATGCGCATGGTGTTTGCGCTGGTCCTTTCGGGCTTTTCCGCGGTAAACAGTCCCACTTTATACGCTGTCCCATCCTCCGCCTCCCGGTAGACCGCAAGCGCATCCCCTGCCGCCACGGATAACCCACCGCCCGGTGTGAGCAGCTCCAACTCTACCATATTGGCACAGGCAGACCCCAGGGTCAGCTCCTGCTGCGCATTTACACACTGGGTGACGGTAATGCTTTGGATGGCGTTCTGCGTTCCTTCGCCGGAAGAAAGCTGCGTGCCGTCAGGCAGCACGATGCGTGTTCTCAGCATAGCGCCACCTCCTAGCATTCAATGATATGGAAGCTGTACCCACTCCACAGACCGGTGCGGGCATTTTTCCAGGTGATCGCGTACTTGCTGCGATAGCAGGTCGTGACCTCCCGGACAGCTGCATCCAGTCGAGAGGGGTGTCCGAACTGAAAGGTAGGCGTGTCCGGAAACAGGCGCTCCATATAGCTTTTTTCCGCCTCCGTCAGATTGGAATAAGTAAAGGACCAGGAGGCGACCTTATAGCGGGCTACGATGCGGTGCATAACACCGCTTTCGTCCCGCCCGGACGCAGCATCGTCCAGGTCCTCGTAGCTGCAGTCCACTTCCCCGTCCGGTACGAGTATGGGCTGCCCGTTGATAGTAAACAGATCCGTTGTCTGCCGCATGGTCAACCTCCTCTCATAACTGCCATTTTTGCCTGGTGGCGGCTGACAGCCGTGGCGATCACATCGTCACCGATCCGGATGCCCAGCACCGCCTCCAGAATCTCCCGCTGCACGCCCACAGACGCGTCAAAGCCGGCAAGAATAGCCTGTGTCTGGTCCTGCATGACCAGGGCAACCGCCTCCTGGATCGTAGACAGGGGTGCTTCCACATTGGTCCCATGACGCTGGTCGCCCACCATGGCAAGAAACGGCTTGTTCGCCGGCAGCACCGCACCCTTGGCAAGGTAGGGGATCTGGGGCGCGGTGACGGTCTTGAGCCCAAAGCCCATAGTCTGTCCCCCCAGCCCCGGTACCCAGTCCGGCACGGTAAAGCTAAGCTTGTTCAGTGCTGTCACGATGCCGTTGATGGCGGTAACAGCGCAGGAGAGCATCGCATTGAGAAAGCCGATAACCGTGTTAACGCTCCCTTTCACATACTGGCAAATGCCCTGCCACGCCCGCCCCCAGTCGCTGGTAAATACACCTGCAAGGAACTCTGACATCGCATGCAGTGCATCGATCACAAAGCCAGCCGCGTTTCCTGCCAGCTGGCTCATTTGCGACCAGTTCTGTTTCCACATATCAAAGGCGGGCTGGATCATTGCCCAGGCAGCCTTTACTGCCTCTGCCAGATTTGCAAAGGTAGCGCTGATCCGGTCGCCCTTTTCGCTCACGACCCGGCTGAGCTCCCCAAAGCACAGCTGCATCTGCTCCAGCGCCCACAGGACGGAATCTCCGATATACGCTACCACCGGCTGCATCGCCTCCCACAGACCGGTAAAGTGCTGTCCCACCGGTGTCAGCACGGTGCTCAGGTGGGAAAACGCCCCGGAGAGGGTGTCTGCCACCGCCGGAGCAAATGTCTCCACGGTCCATGCAGCAAAGGGTGTCAGCAGGTTATACCAGACCCATTCCAGTGCCACGCCGATCTGTCCCATGACCGTGGTGAACACTGCCCCCAATGTCCCAAGGCTGCTCTTGAGCGCTGTAAAATCCATGGCAGCCAGGGGTGCCAGAAGCGCCCGCACCCTGTCTGCGATTCCCTGGAGCTGGGGGGTCAGCTCTCCGTTCACCACCACCGTTACCGTTTCGGTTGCGGCGGCTGTACCGCCGCCTGTACCAGCATTCAGCCGTTCGATCTGGTCAAAGCCTGCCAGGGATCGCTTGATCGCGCTCCCCGCCGCCTTTGCAGCTGTGGCGACCTTCGTTTCCACCACCTGCACCCCCAGCAGCGCGGCAATGACCTTGCCGATATTTTTCACAAGCCGGCTTGCCCAGTTTGCTGCCCTGGTCAGTGCCGGCACCAATATTGCCCCAATGGGCGCAGCGGCATCGGCGACCGCCGCCTTTAGTTTGCCGAAAGTAAGACGCAGTACCAGAAGCTCCTTTTCCAGGTCTACGACCTGTACCTGCGCCTCCTCCAGCCCAATATCAATGGTTTTTGTCTTACCCAAATCTTCACCTCTTTCCGTTTTCTCCCAGCAGCTGCCGCAGCCGTTGCTGCTGCGCGAGCTCCTGCGCTGAATAACGGGGCTTGAGGTCTACCCGCTTTTTATTCTGTCGATAAAAGTCCTTCTCCCAGGCTTCCAGCTTTTGCCCCCGGCGCAGCTTGTCCCGGATGCAGACCAGGGTAGACAGCTGCCCCTGCCCCATGGCATGGAACCAGCTTAGGAAGGTCCACCAATGGAGATATGGCTCCGCCCGCACCTCCCGTCCGGCTGCCTGGTTGACCCCGGCAAGGATGGCATCGGCATCCTGCTGCCAGTCTAAAAGCTTGGGGGCAGGTCTGTCCTCCTGTCCTGCCCGCAAGAAATAAGACAGATATTCCATCGCCTCCTGCCACAGCCGGGGCGGCACGGGCTGCACATAAAACAGCCCCATGGCGATCCGCCAGCGCAGAATTTGCGGAATATCCGGGTCCTCCAGCACCTGAAATATCTCCAGGATCCGCCTGTAGTCGGTATGCAGGTCATAGACGCTGCCCCCAAGCTCCTTCGTTACCGGCAGATACCACAGCCCGTTCACCGTTTCTCCTTGATCTGCGATACCTGCGCGCTGACAAACCGGTCTGCACCGGCTGTGAGGATTTCCTCCAGCGCCGCAAACAGATTGGTCACCACACGCTGCCCGCCGGCAGTGATCGCCAGCAAGTTGACCCCGCCCAGCGCTGCGTCAAAATCATTGCCGGGGAAGATTTCGTTCAGCAGCTGCTTGATCTTCCGGTCCGCCTCTGCCAGCAGTCCGATCACTGCCTGGGCAGTATCGGCATCTTCCAAAGCCTTTGCTTTTTCCGACAATTCTCCTTCTATCGTCCCGAGGGTCTCTGTTGCCTCCAGAAACCGGGCATACAGGTTTGGATCGCTGGGATTGAACCGCAGCACCCCACCACCTGCAATCGAAAATTCCTCTATGCCGCTGTCAAATGTAAGTTCGTTCATCTTGCTCTCCTTTCAATTTCCGATGTCGGGGAGCCCCGACAGGCAATACGCACCAACTGCACTGCATATCGTCTTTGCCCTGCGCCGCCCGGTATCGTTCCTGCGGCAGTCATCTCCAGTTTTATTGGGGAGCCCCGACAGGCAATGCGCACCGACTGCACAGCATATTGCCTTTGCCCTGCGCCGCCCGGTATCGTTCCTGCGGCAGTCAAATTCCAATTTATCGGGCAGTTGAAAGTGCACTGAAACCTTATGCTGCACCTCCGGCGATGCGCAGGAGGGGTACATAGGGGAGGGTTGCGCACACAAGCGCTGCCAGCGGCAGAAAAAGCGAGTGGGCAAGCAAGTGCCGTGGTCGGCATAAAGCAAGCCTGCTTCGTCAGGCGCAGCCTTTGCCGGGCACCACAAACGGACGGTCAG
>JAZSHB010000019.1:0-8587 GCA_045533015.1 Faecousia sp. | reverse complement strand
TGCGAACCAGTGACCGATGTCACTGGTGTGGCAATCTCAAAAATCGAGTTTTACCAGTAGATTCCCACGCCAGTGTGCGCACTGGCTCGGAATGACAATTGGTTGATGCTTGTCGGTAAACAGCTCGACAAATTGGAATTTACTGTTTCGCCTTTTCCTGTATCATCAGGATATACACCATGCTGCTCATACGGTTGAGAAGCCGTAAAAGATCCTCTCTTTCCGGCACTGCCGCCGCAGCCTGCAGCTCCGCCGCCCGGACCGCGCACCGGACCCGGTTGAGATTCAGCACCGCCGGTCCGTCTGCCACCTCCGGCATAAAATGGGGCTGTCCGTAATAATCCTGGGGTCTGTGGCTGCGGCTGCGCAGCGCCTCCGGTGATAAACCGCACAGGGTCTGCTGCTGTGCCGGTTCCTCCAGCACCTCCCACCGGAGGATATTCCGGGCAAGTGCCAGCACCTCCCCCAGCTCCTTCTGCAGCGCCGGTACTGCCGCCTGGCACAGCAAAAGCTCTGCCTCCAGCGTGTCCATCGCCCCACGAAACCGGATTCGGGGATGGGTCTTCTCCACCAGGACCTCCCCATTGAGATGGGTCATATGCTCCGGCTTATCCTCCATGAAGCCGCCCCCCAGCAGCTTCCACCGCTGGGGCTTTGCCTTCTCAGCCGGGAGAATCTCAATGCGTTCCCGGCTGAGAAGATCCCTTGCATCGGAGCTCAGCTGATCTCCCTTGCCCAGATAGAACACCCTTTTTCCGTCCCGGTTACGGATATTCGCCCGGACTGTAGTTGCATCCAGCAGCATTACTTACCGCCGGCAGGAGGTGTCTGCCCCAGTCTGCCCTTGGGCAGGATGTTGTCTACCTCTGTGTGGGGACGGGCGATCACATGCACAGAGATCAGCTCACCAACCTTTTCCGCAGCTGCCGCACCGGCATCCGTGGCTGCCTTCACAGCACCCACATCACCGCGGACCATGACTGTCACCAGTCCGCCGCCTACCTGCTCCTTGCCTACCAGCTGTACATTTGCCGACTTGACCATGGCATCCGCCGCCTCGATCGCACCGATCAGTCCCTTTGTTTCGATCATTCCCAAAGAATTTGTGTCCATAATTTTACTCCTTTCAAGTTATAGGCAATTGCCCAATATTGAATGGACAATCGACAATTGATAATTGACAATTTTAATTATTTCCCGAAGGAAAATACCATAATTGCCCATTGTCCATTGTCAACTGTCAATTAAACAAGCCCGGATTCAAGCAGTTTTTATCCCAGTCTCTCCAGAATCTTCGCTGTGAGTATTTCCACCAGGCTGTCGTCTGCCTGCTTTTCCTGCCTGGGTGCTTCCTCGCTGTCCCAGGCGACCCGCCGGATGTTAATAAGGTCCATAGGGGAGATATTATTGCTTGAGGAGCTGCCGCCCACCGCGCCGCAGCCCAGGGTCAGAGCCGGAAACAGCTGGGTACTTGCACCGATACCGCCCAGTGCAGCCGGCGTGTTTACCAGAAACCGGGACACTGGAATCTGCAGGGCAAATCTGCGCACCACAGCTTCCTCCTGGGCGTGCATGGCAAAGGTATGCCCGCTGCCCTCATGGGTCAGCACCTCGATCGCCTTTTCCAGCACCGCGTCCTCACTGTCCATAACAAAGAACGCCAGTACCGGGCACAGCTTTTCCATGGAATAGGGTCGCGTGGGACCTGCCTCCTGCTCCCGGGCGACCAAAACCTGTGTCCCCGTCGGCACGGAAAAGCCCGCCATTTCCGCAAGTGTCCTGGCTGCCTTGCCCACGATCGCCGGATTGAGCGTGCCGTTGGGCTTAAATAAAAGCTTTGCCAAAAGCCCTGCCTGCGCTGTGTCCATGAAATAAAAGCCCATGGTCTGTGCCGTATCCCGGACAGTCTGTTCCATGCTTTTCTCCACGATAATGCTCTGCTCCGAGGCGCACACCGTTCCGTAATCAAAGGTTTTTGAGCGTAGGATGCGCGCAAGCGCCTTTTTTACATCTGCCGAGTGGTGGATATAAGCAGGTCCGTTACCCGCACCCACACCGATCGCCGGCTTGCCTGAAGAATAAGCCGCCCGGACCATTGCCGGTCCGCCGGTCGCCAGGATCAGCCGGGTCTGGTCTGCACCCATCAGCTCCCGGCAGCCGTCCAGACTGGGGATGCTCAGGCAGCCCACGCTTCCTGCCGGTGCCCCCGCCTTTTCTGCCGCAGCGGCAACGATCTTCGCCGCCTGCATGGTGCAGCCCAACGCCTTGGGGTGCGGAGAAAATACGATAGCGCAGCCAGCTTTCAATGCAATCAGCGCCTTGTAGCACACCGTAGAAGTGGGGTTGGTGCTGGGTACGATGGCAGCGATCACGCCCACCGGAACGCCCACCTCCCACAGCTTTTCCCCGGCAACGCCCTTTAATACCCCCACGGTCTTCATATCACGCACTGCCTGGGCAACTGTTTTGGAGGCAAATTGGTTTTTTGTGATCTTGTCATCCACATTTCCAAAGCCCGTTTCCCGGACCGCCAGCGCCGCCAGCTCCGCCGACGCGTCATAAAACGCCTTGGCAACTGCCTCCACGATCGTATCCAGCTGCTGCTGGGACATTCGGGCAAGCTCCCGCTGTGCTTTTTCCGCATTCGCTGCCAGGGTCCGCGCCTCCTGCCGCGCCTGCAGGTCTTTATCCAGTTCCATTTCATCATCCCTTTCATTTCCCATGGATCCGTCTTCTGTTCTTATCAAAACATCAGGCTTGAGCCGTCGCCTGCTTTTTTGGTTAATTTCCCATTTTCCATAAAGCCCATCGTTTCCAGCCACCGCTGAAATTCCGGAATCGCCGTTTTGCCTGTCAGCTCCCGCAGCGCCGCCGTTTCCCGGAAACCGGTGGTCTGATAACCCAGCATAATATCATCCCCGTGGGGGATGCCCATGAAATAGTTGCACCCTGCCACAGTCAGAAGGGTCGCCAGATTTTCAATATCGTTCTGGTCTGCCTTCATGTGGTTGGTGTAGCAGCAGTCACAGCCCATGGAAATGCCTGTGAGCTTGCCCATAAAGTGATCCTCCAGACCCGCGCGGGTCACCTGCCGCGCATCATACAGGTACTCCGGTCCGATAAAGCCCACCACTGTGTTCACAAGAAATGGCGAGAACCGCTTGGCAAAGCCGTAGCACCGCGCCTCCATGGTCACCTGATCTGTGCCGTGATGGGCGTTGGACGACAGTTCCGAGCCCTGCCCAGTCTCAAAGTACATCACATTGGGTCCCTGTGCCGTCCCCTCATGGAGCAAAAGGTCCTGCGCCTCGGCAATGGTGGAGGCGTCAAAGCCAAACGCCTCGTTGCCCTTCTGGCTGCCGGCGATAGACTGGAAAATGAGATCGCAGGGCGCACCCTCCCGGACAGCCTTCATCTGTGCCGTCACATGGGCAAGAACACAGATCTGCGTTGGGATCTGCCAATGCTCCTTGATTTCCTGAAACCGCCGCAGGATCTTCCCTGCCTGCTCCGGGCTGTCTGTCACCGGGTTCAGTCCGATCACCGCGTCACCGGCACCGAAGCTCAGCCCCTCCAATACCGATGCGGTGATCCCCTCCGGATCATCGGTGGTATGGTTCGGCTGCAGCCGGCAGCTAAGCGTCCCGGGCAGACCGATGGTGGTGTTGCAGTGGGCGGTGATACTGATCTTACTTGCCGCGTATATGAGATCCAGATTGCTCATGAGCTTTGCTACTGCCGCCACCATTTCGCTGGTCAAGCCGCGGCTTACCCGCTTGATGTCCGCCCCGGTGGTCCTTTCGTCCAGCAGCCATTCCCGGAATTCCGCCACCGTCCAGTTGCGTATCTTTTGGTACTGGGGCGCATTCACATCGTCCTGGATGATCCGGGTGACCTCATCCTGCTCATAGGGTACTACCGGATTTTCCCGCAGATCTCCCAAGGTCACAGCGGACAAAACCACCTTCGCCGCCACCCGTTCCTGCGCCGACTGTGCCGCAAGTCCTGCCAGCTGATCGCCGGTCTTTTCCTCGTTCGCCTTTGCCAGGACCTCTTTCAGATCCCGAAATGCATATGTCTTTCCCAACAATGTGGTCTTGAGCTTCATAACATCCCTCCATTTTCCAAAACCAGAGTCTTGACCACCACCGGCAGTGCCGGACCCACAGGACTTCCCACATCCAGAAAACTCCCCTGGCGCAGCCGTACCCGGTCGATGCACAGGCAGGGCTTGTCCGGGGCTAAAAGTCCGATCCTCTGCCCCAGCGCTTTTGCTGTATCCGCCTCCAGACACACCAGGGTCTGTTTGCTCTCCACGCCTTCGAGGATCTGCTCTGCCAGTTTACATAACTTTTCATAGCTTCCGCCGCCGGGCAATGCCAACACCACCGTGTCGCTGTCCATCTGCCGTATCCGCTGGCGGATCAGCTGTCCCAGCGTCTGTGAAGCCTGCTCCTGCTCTGTGAATACCGCCACCGGCAGATTTTTCATAGGCAGCTGCACGCCCCGGACAAACACTGTGCTGCCGGACAGCTGGGCGCTGTGACAGCCGGCACCGATCACCGTAGCCCGGACCGTCTCCTGCCCGATCACATATTCCCCTTGGCACATTCGGCTTTTTCGGATCGCCTGCCCCAACTCCACTCCCATATCACCATACGCTCCCGGCTGATGGTCTGTGGCAATGCAGTCCGCCACACCGCCGGAAAAAGAGAGGATACAGCCCTCTGTATCCCTGCCCGTCTGCCACACAGGACCGCTTTCCCGTGTCCACAGTTTTTCCAGAAGATCAGTTGGCTCCCGCAGTCCCGCCGCCATTTCCAACCCGCGGACAAGCGTCTGGGCAATTTCCTCCACCTGTCCCGGTTCCGGATACGCTCCCACCGTCAGCCCGGTCAAGCCCTGCAGCACCGGAGAAACATACGAAACCTTTCCCCGGTCATCGATTTTCAAAAGTCGACCGCCTACATTCATGCAGCCGGTCTGCAGAATCTTCCCATCCTCGAGCAGCGCCAGATTGCTTGTCCCACCGCCGATATCCATATGCAGAACACGCCTTCCCCTCTGCCGGGAAAGATCAACTGCCCCCGCGCCTTTCGCTGCCAGCACGCTCTCCAGGTCCGGTCCGGCAGTCGCTACCACAAAATCCCCGGCAAAGGCTGACAGCGCCTGTAATACCGCCCCGGCATTTTCCTTCCGGGAGGTCTCTCCGGTGATGATGACCGCCCCGGTGTCCACCTGAGACGGACAGATCCCGGCAGCTGCATATTCCGCTTCCACAATTTGCCGCACGCCCGCGCCGTCCACGCGGTTTTCTCCCAGCAGCGGCGTAAAATGCACCTTTGAACGGTACGCCACCTGCCGGTCTGTGATCTCCATTTCCGGCACCGCAAAGCCCCCCGCCCGGTTACGGACCGTCAGCCGGGACACGATCATCTGGGTGGTCGTCGTTCCCACATCCAGTCCCACACTTAAGAGGCTTTCAGACACGCCCGGTCACCTCTTCCAGGATTCTGCGGACCATAAAATCCTCCACGACCATGGGATTTGATTTACAGCAGGGGTCTTCCAGCACCGCCTTTACCAGCTGCGGTGTCTGATGCCTTACCTGTGCGGGGTCGATACCCGCCTCCTTCAGGGTCTGGGGCATCCCCAACTCCCGGCGCAGCCGCTGCAGTCCGTTTCTCAAGTTCCGCACCGCCACGCTGTCCGCTGCCCCGGGGAATCCCACCGCCCGGGCAAGGGCTGCATATTTGTCCGCACACACATGGGCGTTGCACGCCACCACTTCCGGAAGCAAAATGGCATTGAGCCGTCCGTGGGGCACATGAAACGCACCGCCCAGGCAATGGGCAAGGGCATGGCACAGCCCCAACCCCGCATGGGTAAAGGCAAGTCCTGCCATGGTGGCAGCATCATGGATGCGCCCGCGTACATGCACTTGCCCTGCATAGCTTGCTGGCAATGCGCCGTAGGCGATTCCGAACGCCTCCTTTGCCAGCGCGTCAGACACTGCGCTAGCGTCCTTGGCAACAAAGCTTTCCAATGCGTGGGAAAGCACATCAAATCCCGTGTCCGCGATGAGGCTTTTGGGCATCGTAGCAAGCAGCTGGCTATCCAGGATCGCCACCGCCGGGCAAAGCCTTTCATCCACCAGGGGGTGCTTTACCTGCCCGTGGGTCAGGATGGCAAAGTCCGTTACCTCCGACCCGGAGCCGGAGGTCGTGGGAACTGCCACCAGCCGCACCGGACTGCCTGCGAAATATGCCATCGCCTTGGCACAGTCCATAGCACTGCCGCCGCCCAACGCCACCAGGGTATCCGGTCCAAATGCCCGCAGCTGCGCCGTTCCTTCTGCAGCCAGTTCCACAGTCGGATCCGGCACAACCTTGGAAAACACCTTGCTCTGCACCGCCCCGGACAATGCAACGAGCTTATCTGCCGTGCCGTTTTCCACAAAGTAGGGATCAGCTACCACAAACAATTTTTGAATGCCCAGTTCTTTTAGATAGGAAAGACTTCCCTCTCCGGACACGATCTTCGTCCTGCAGGAAAATTCCCCCATGAAACCACCGCCTTTTATAAGCAGTATTTCCAAACAAAAGAAATTCATGCAACGACTGTAATACTTTTGTTTTTGCTCCCCTTTTATAAAAAAACAGTAGGAAAATAAAAACAAATGTGCTATGATAGGTCGTGAGGTGAACGACCATGGAAAACGAGCATTTGGACGAACTGCAGGAAGAACAGCCGCAACCCTACACGCCCCGCCCCGCCTGGCAGGTCTGGGCTGCCCGCGTGGCATTGGTGCTGTTCATCCTCATTTTAATAATGTATTATGTAAACCTTCTGAGAGGTGGTGCGTAATGCGTATTTTGGGTATCGACCCCGGCTACGGCATCACTGGCTTTGGTGTCATTGAAGCAAACCGGGGCAACACACAGCTTCTCAAATGCGGTGCCATCACCACCCCTGCCGGCATGGATTTTTCCGCACGGCTGGAGATCATATACGAGGATATGCGCACACTGCTTTCTTCCGCAAAGCCTGATGCCGTCGCTATCGAAGAGCTCTTTTTCGGTCAGAATGTGACCACCGGTATCGGCGTTGCCCAAAGCCGGGGCGTGATCCTGCTTGCCATTCGCCAGGCAGGGCTGCCGGTGTACCAATATAAACCCGCGCAGGTCAAGCAGGCTTTGGTGGGTTACGGTAATGCCACCAAGCATCAGATGCAGGATATGACCAAACGCCTTCTGCACCTTGACAAGCTGCCCAAGCCGGACGACGCGGCAGACGCCATTGCGATCGCCCTGTGCCACGCCCGTTCCAGCACTTCGCTCATTGCTAAAATTAACAATTAAAACTGTGGGGTATTGCTATGATATACTATGTTTCCGGTCCGGTGACCCTCCTTGAACCGGGCTTTGCCGTGATCGAGGCAGGGGGCGTCGGCTACGGCTGCCGCATCACCGCCTATACCGCCGCCCAGCTGAAATTAAATCAGTCTGCCCGGCTGTACATCACCGAATCCATCCGGGAGGATGCCTTTGATCTATACGGCTTTGCCAGCCGGGAGGAACAGCGCTGCTATGAGCTGCTGACCACCGTCAACGGCGTTGGTCCCAAAACAGCGAACGCGATCCTGTCTGCCGGTCCGCAGAACTTCACGCCGCCAGTGGTAACCGGGGATGAAAAGCTGCTCACGAGAGCCCAGGGCGTGGGTAAAAAGCTTGCTCAGCGGATCATCCTGGAGCTGAAGGACAAAATGGGCGGCAGCCACATGGAGCTGGACTTCTCCACCGGAGCTGCCCCGGCAGTCGCCCCCCAGAGCAACAACGCCGCCATGGCAAACGCCGCCCTACAGGAGCTGGGCTACTCCGCGGCGGAGATCGCTGCTGCCCTCAAGGGCGTAGATCCCAGCGCCACCACCGAGGAAATGGTCCGCCATGCGCTTCGGGCTATGGTAATGCGCAATTGATGATTGGAGGTCCTTTCAATGAGCCTGGAATTTTCTGAAGAACTGAACAGCCCCATCATTTCACCCAACTACGCACCGTTGGACGCCGGGGAGATCGGTCTGCGTCCGAAGCTTTTGTCCGACTACACCGGACAGGAAAAGGCAAAAGCCAACCTGTCGGTCTATATAGAAGCTGCCAGAGGGCGCAACGAGCCTCTGGACCACACGCTGCTGTATGGCCCTCCGGGTCTGGGCAAGACCACCCTTGCGGGTGTGATCGGCAATGAAATGGGGGTAAATATCCGCGTCACCTCCGGTCCCGCCATTGAAAAGCCCGGTGACCTGGCGGCGCTGCTGACCAATCTGAACCCCGGTGACATTCTCTTCATCGACGAGATCCACCGCCTGAACCGTGTGGTAGAGGAGATCCTCTATCCTGCCATGGAGGACTTCGCCATTGACATCATCGTAGGCAAGGGACCCTCGGCAAACTCCATTCGGCTGGATCTGCCCAAGTTTACGCTTGTGGGTGCCACCACAAGAGCCGGTCAGCTGTCCGCGCCCCTGCGGGACCGCTTCGGTGTCAGCCTGCGTCTGGAGCTGTATACCACAGAGGAGCTCGCCCGGATC
>JAZSHB010000039.1:0-3681 GCA_045533015.1 Faecousia sp. | reverse complement strand
GGGCAGTTTCGTCCCTGTTGTCATTGCGAACCAGTGACCGATGTCACTGGTGTGGCAATCTCAAAAATCGAGTTTTACCAGTAGATTCCCACGCCAGTGTGCGCACTGGCTCGGAATGACAATTGGTTGATGCTTGTCGGTAAACAGTGCGATAAATCGGAATTTACGGGGGTGGGAGTGTGCGGATACGGTCTGTGGAATTGGACGGTCTGACCGGGCATGAAGCCGGGCGGCAGCTGTTGGCACAAATGTACCGGGAATTTACCGGAAAGGAAATGCCGCCTGTCTTGGTGACACAGCGGGGCAAGCCGTATTTTGAAACAGGCGACGTGCATTTTTCTATTTCCCACACCGGAAAACGGGTGTTTTGCGTCCTGTCGGACAAGCCCGTAGGCATCGATGCGGAGCAAATGGACAGGGATATCCAGCTGCGCCTGGCAGACAAAATATTATCCGGCACAGAAAAGGTGCGGCACGCCCGGGCAGAGGATCCCCGCGAGGCACTTCTGCGGCTTTGGGTACTGAAGGAGGCTTATGCCAAAGCCACCGGCAGAGGTTGGGGCAGTTATCTGTATCAGACGGATTTTGATCCCAACGACCCTATAGTAAAGGAAATGGACGGCTGCTTCGTTGCAGTGATAGAAGAGTATAGCGATAAGGAGAGAATGTAATGCTTTTCGATACCCATGCACATATGAACGACCCGGCGTTTGACGCGGACCGGGAGGAAGTCCTGTTGGGACTGCGGGAAAAGGGCGTTGACCTGATAATGAATGTGGGCTGCTGCCTGGATTCATCTAAGGATTGCATTGCTATGGCAGAAAAATACCCCTTTGTCTATGCGTCGGTGGGCACGCACCCGGATTCTGCCGATGAGGTGGACGAGGGTGTTTTGGAAGCATACCGGAGCATGGCGCAGCATGAAAAGGTCAAAGCCATCGGTGAGATCGGACTGGACTATTATTACGAGACCGTTCCCAGGCAGACCCAGATCAAAGCATTCCGCATGCAAATGGAGCTTGCCCGGGAGCTGAAAATGCCGGTCATCGTCCATGAACGCAACGCCCACGATGACGGGATGCGGGTAGTGAAGGAATTTAAGGATGTCACCGGCGTATTCCACTGCTATTCCGGCTCGGCAGAGATGGCGCGGCAGCTGGTGGAGCTGGGCTGGTACATCGGCTTTACCGGCGTGCTGACCTTCAAAAACGCCAGAAAAGCGGTAGAGACTGCCCAACGGATTCCTTTGGAACGCATCGTGCTGGAGACGGACTGCCCCTTTATGGCGCCGGAGCCCTTCCGGGGCAAGCGCAACGATCCGGGCTATCTGTACCGGATGGCAGAGCAGCTGGCGCAGATACGGGGGATATCTGTGGAGGAGGTCCATGCCGCCACTACAGAAAATGCAAAGAAGCTGTACCGCATTTGAAAAATACGCGGTTTTCGTCTTGACAAAAAAGCAAAATTGGAGTATTATACCAGTAGGCATCATGCGACTGACGGATTTCGCAGAGCACTGCGGGGGAGCGTGATGTTATATGAGCCGACCGTCTGGGCAATCCGATCGTATAGGTCGGGTTGCCTGTTTTGCTTTTTTAGGAGAATAGATCTATGGCATTTGCATATAAGGGCTTGAAGGCAAAGCTGGAAAAGCACATCGTTACCGACGAGGAAGTGGACCGCAATATTCAGCGTCTGCTGCAGCAGAACCCCCGGGTGGTGGAGGTCACAGACCGTCCCACCGAGCAGGGGGATGAGGTAGTCCTCGATTACGCAGGCTTCTGCGACGGCGAGCAGTTTGCCGGCGGCACAGCGCAGAACCAGACCCTGGTGCTGGGCAGCGGTATGTTTATCCCCGGCTTTGAGGAGCAGCTTCTGGACAAGGTCCCCGGCGAGGAGGTCACGGTGAAGGTCACCTTCCCGGAGAAGTACCACGCGGAGGCGTTGGCGGGAAAGGCTGCGGAATTTCAGTGCAAGATCCTGGCGATCCGGGTCAAGACACCTTACGAGCTGGACGACACCTTCGCTAAGGAAGTCGGTCAGTGCGACACGCTGGAGCAGATGCGCCAGAAGATGCAGCAGAGTCTGCAAAGTTATGCTGACGAGCGAGGCGAGATGGACCTGCAGGATCAGCTTTTGCACCAGGCTGCCCAGACTCTGGAGCTGACCGTTACGGAGCAGATGCTCGCAGACGCAGTGGAGGACCAGATGAACAATCTGCGGGCGCAGCTTGCCCAGCAGGGATTAAATCTGGAAATGTACTGCCAATTTATGAACACCACCGTGGAGCAGCTGAAGGAGGATGTCAAGCCCACCGCAGAGGCTGCGGTCCGGTGCCGGGCTGCTATTGATGAGATCGTGCAGATCGAGGGCTTGGAGCCGGATCAGGAATCCATCGCCCAAACGCTGGCAGCCATCTGCCGCCAGAACAACATCACCATGGAGCAGCTCAAGGAGCAGTATGATGCCGCTTTGGAGCAGGCAGTCATCAACAGTGTCCTTACCGGCAAGGTCATGCGTCTGATTCGGGACGCAGCCATTGTCGAGGAATCAATTTGTTAATCATTGTGCCGCATGGCACCAAACATGAAGGAGGAAACACACTATGGCAATCGTATTTGACGAAAATGGCAAGTATGTGGACGAGAAGGGTCTGGTAAAGCTGGATCCCACCAAGTTCGCTGACTGGCAGATCGCTGAGGAAGCAGAAAAGACACTGCCCTCCGTGGATTACTTCCGCCAGAAGCTGGGTCTGCTGGAGGAGGAGATCATTCCCTACGGCAAGACTCCCAAGATCGACTTCATCAAGGTCATGAACCGTTTGAAGGACAAGCCCGACGGCAAGTTCATCGAGGTCACCGCTGTTACCCCCACACCCTTCGGTGAAGGCAAGTCCACCGTTTCCCTGGGTCTGATCGAGGGTCTGGGCTATATCGGCAAGAATGCCGGCGGCGCACTGCGTCAGCCCTCCGGCGGTCCTACCATGAATGTTAAGGGTACTGCTGCCGGCGGCGGCAATGCTCTGCTGATGCCCATGACCGAGTTCTCTCTGGGTCTGACCGGCGATATCAACGACATCATGAACGCCCACAACCTGGCAATGGTGGCACTGACCGCCCGTATGCAGCACGAGCGCAACAACAATGACGAGTGGCTGGCAAAGAAGGGTCTGAAGCGTCTGGACATCGATCCCAAGCGTGTGGAGATGGGCTGGATCATCGACTTCTGCGCACAGAGCCTGCGTAACATCATCATCGGTATCGGCGGCCGTCTGGACGGCTTCATGATGGAAAGCAAGTTCGGCATCGCTGTCGGCTCCGAGCTGATGGCTATCCTGGCTGTTGCCAAGGATCTGAAGGATCTGCGCGAGCGTATCGGCAAGATCGTTGTTGCTTACTCCCGCAACGGTGACCCCGTCACCTGTGAGGACCTGGACGTTGCCGGCGCTATGACCGCATGGATGCGTAACGCCATCAACCCCACCATGTGCTACTCCGTCGAGCATCAGCCCGTTCTGATCCACGCCGGTCCCTTTGCCAACATTGCCATTGGCCAGTCCTCCGTTATCTCTGACCGTCTGGCTCTGAAGCTCTTCGACTATCATGTAACCGAATCCGGCTTCGCAGCTGACATCGGCTTCGAAAAGTTCTGGAACGTTAAGACTCGCCTGTCCGGCCTGAC
>JAZSHB010000028.1:0-27491 GCA_045533015.1 Faecousia sp. | reverse complement strand
GGCGTTGGAAATATACATACGGTCGCCAAACAGCTGTGTCACGAGGCGCGCGTAGCTAGTCTCGGCACAGCCTGCGCACGAGCCGGAGAACTAAAGCAGGGGCTTTCTGAACTGGCTGCCCTTGACGGTGTTGTCCTGCATGTCTTCCTTGATGGAGACCTTGGAGACCATGTGGTTCCAGACTTCCTGCTCATGCAGCTCGGATTCCTGGGGAACCATGGTGATCGCATTTGTGGGGCAGACACCGACGCAAACGCCGCAGCCCATGCAGTCCAGGGGAGAAACAGCCATGGTGTAGGAGTAAACGCCCTTGCCCTTACCAGCCTTGACAGGGACGATCTTTGCAGCTGCGGGAGCAGCAGCAGCCTCTGCCTCAGTCAGTGCAAAGGGACGGAGCGAAGCGTGGGGGCAGACATATGCACAGTTATTACACTGGATACACTTGGTCTCGTCCCAATGAGGAACGGTAACAGCAACACCGCGCTTTTCGTATGCAGCAGCACCCAAAGCGAACTGACCGTCAGCGTAGGACTCGAAGGCGGAAACAGGCAGGCTGTAGCCGTCCATCTTACCCACAGGCGTCAGAATATTTTTAACAACAGCGACGGTATCTTCATTGCCCTCCAGGCTCAGCTCAGTCTTAACGACCTCAGCGTTTGCCCAGGCAGCAGGCACATCAATCTTGGTGTATGCAGTAGCGCCGGCATCAATGGCGTTCCAGTTGGCATCAACAACATCGCGACCCTTCTTCAGATAGGATGCCTCGGCAGCAGCCTTCATGTAGCCGATGGCTTCCTCGCTGGGCATAACATTTGCCAGGGAGAAGAAAGCAGACTGCAGGATGGTGTTGGTGCGCTTGCCCATACCCACCTTGATCGCCAGATCAATAGCGTTGATAGTATACAGCTGGATATTATTCTCAGCAATGTAACGCTTGGAAGCTGCATCCAGATGATGCTCCAGCTCTTCCAGAGACCACTGGCAGTTGATCAGGAATACGCCGCCAGGCTTGACATCCTGAACGATCTTGAAGCCCTTGGTGATATAAGAGGGATTGTGGCAAGCCACGAAGTCAGCCTTGTTGATATAGTAGGGAGACTTGATGGGCTTATCACCAAAGCGCAGGTGGGAAACGGTAACACCGCCGGTCTTCTTGGAGTCGTACTGGAAGTAAGCCTGTACATACTTGCCGGTGTGGTCACCGATGATCTTGATGGAGTTCTTGTTAGCACCAACAGTGCCATCGCCGCCAAGACCCCAGAACTTGCACTCGATGGTGCCTTCAGCAGCGGTGTTGGGGGAGACTGTCTCCTCCAGAGAGAGGTTGGTCAGATCGTCAACAATGCCGATGGTGAACTCGTGCTTGGGAGCGTCCTTCTTCAGCTCATCATAGACAGCGAAGACAGAGGCAGGGTGGGTATCCTTAGAACCCAGACCGTAACGACCACCGATAACAGTAACATCGTTTCTGCCAGCCTTAGCCAGTGCCATGACAACATCCTGGTACAGGGGCTCACCCTGGGAGCCGGGCTCCTTGGTGCGGTCCAGAACAGCGATCTTCTTTGCGGATGCGGGAATTGCAGCCAGAAGCTTATCAGCGCAGAAAGGACGGAACAGACGGACCTTAACAAGACCGACCTTCTCACCGTGGGCATTCAGATAATCAATGACTTCTTCAGCCACATCGTTGACGGAACCCATTGCAACGATCACACGGTCTGCGTCGGGAGCACCGTAGTAGTTGAACAGCTGATAGTTGGTGCCCAACTTTTCGTTGACCTTCTGCATATACTTTTCCACTACTGCAGGCAGGGCGGTGTAGTACTTGTTGCATGCCTCACGGTGCTGGAAGAAGATATCATCATTCTCGTGGCTGCCGCGCATTGCGGGACGCTCAGGATTCAGGGAATGCTTACGGAAAGCCTCAACAGCCTCCATATTGGTCATTTCCTTCAGATCCTCATAGTCCCAGATAGCGACCTTCTGAATCTCGTGAGAGGTACGGAAACCGTCAAAGAAGTTGATGAAGGGCACACGACCTTCAATAGAAGCCAGGTGCGCAACAGCACCCAGGTCCATGACCTCCTGCACATTGGTCTCACAAAGCATGGCAAAACCGGTCTGGCGGCAGGAATAGACATCAGAGTGATCACCGAAGATGTTCAGAGCCTGGGCAGCAACTGTACGTGCAGAAACATGGAATACGCAGGGCAGAAGCTCACCGGCGATCTTGTACATGTTGGGGATCATCAAAAGCAGACCCTGAGAGGCAGTGTAGGTTGTGGTCAGCGCACCGGCTGCAAGAGAGCCGTGCACAGTACCCGCTGCACCGGCTTCGGACTGCATCTCAACGACCTTGACTGTGTCGCCAAAAATGTTTTTCCTACCAGCTGCAGACCACTGGTCAACATAGTCTGCCATAGGGCTGGAGGGAGTGATCGGATAGATGCCAGCGACCTCGGTAAAGGCGTAGCTGACATGGGCGGCAGCAGTATTGCCGTCCATTGTTTTGAATTTTCTCGTCAAAATTAAATACCTCCTAAGTATTCATTCTTTAACTGCTTCATCATATCACTTTCCGGCGGATTTGTAAAGCGTAATATATGTAAAACCTGCGTAAAAATAATAGTTTTGTCAATATATGTCTGGTGGATATTTTCTGTTTACATGTGTTCATATTAAAAAAGTAATTGTAATTTTAGAGTAATTGAAGTATCATAGAGCTAAATAAGGAAGTGACGGTATGGTTTGCAGCGTATTTACAACGAATGTTAATGGTATCTGCGGTAATGCGGTAACGGTGGAGTGTTACATATCCAACGGATTACCCGCATTTGATATTGTTGGACTGCCGGATACAGCAGTGAAGGAAGCACGGGAGCGTGTCCGTGCTGCTGCGAAGACAAGTGGCTTGCGTTTTCCTACGGGAAGAATAACCGTTAATCTGGCGCCGGCAAGTCTGAAGAAAACGGGTACCCATTTCGATCTGCCGATCCTGCTGAGTATTATGTGCGCCTGCGGGGTTATTCGCAGACCGCGCTCTACCTGTGCTTTTATCGGTGAGTTGAGCCTTGATGGGCAGATCCGTCCGGTCAATGGCGTTTTGCCTATGGCGATCGCTGCCAAGCGATCCGGAATCGAAACTTTATATGTACCGGCAAAGAATGCTGCGGAAGCAACCTTGTCACGGGGACCGGCGATCATACCTGTGCGCACCGTTGCTGAACTGGCAGCTGCGCTCAACGGCGAGGCAGTTCTGGAAGAGGAGCCTATTTGGGTTCCGGACCGCAGTGAGAGTGTCTGCCTGGATTTCAAGGATGTCATGGGGCAGGAGAATGTTAAGCGAGCAATGGAAATAGCTGCAGCAGGCAGTCATAATATTTTGCTGATTGGTCCTCCCGGCTCCGGTAAGAGCATGCTCAGTAAACGCCTCCCGTCTATTCTGCCGGATATGACTTGGGAAGAATCTCTGGAGGTGACCCAGATCTATTCCGTCATGGGCGCTCTTTCGGAAAGATCTCCTCTTGTGACGCAGCGTCCGTTCCGATCACCGCACCATACTGTTTCCAATATGGGACTGGCCGGTGGCGGTGTCAACCCAAAGCCTGGTGAGATATCCATGGCGCACAAGGGTGTTCTATTTCTTGATGAGCTTCCGGAATTTCGCAAGGATACGCTTGATATGATGCGTCAGCCGTTGGAGGATGGACAGGTAACCATCTCCAGGGTTTCCGGAACCGTGACTTATCCTGCGGAATTTATGCTTGTTTGTGCTATGAATCCTTGTAAATGCGGCTGGTACGGTGATCCTTCCGGACGATGTACCTGCTCTGAGACGGCCGTTGAGAATTATCGCAGCCGCATTTCCGGTCCGCTTTTGGACAGAATCGATATCATAATCGAGGTTCCGGCAGTTAATTTTGAAGAGCTTCACAGGCGCGAAGAAGCAGAATCCTCAGCGTCGATCAGGCAACGCGTGAATGCAGCACGCATGGTGCAGAACAGGCGCTTTGGTGAGCAAAGCGGTATGTGTAACGCACGGATGGGACCGGACGAGATCAGAAGATTTTGTGTACTGGACGACGAATCCAGCACGCTGTTGCGACAGGCGTTTGATGTGTTTGGTCTTACGGCGAGAAGCTATGACCGTATTCTTAAGGTCGCCAGAACCATTGCAGATTTGGAAGGTAGCAGGTCGATCACCGGTGACCATGTAGCAGAAGCGATTCAGTACAGAACTGTAAATTTATAATACGAGGTAAATGCTTTGAATGAGATTTTTTTACTAAAGCTGGGCGAGATCGTGCTTAAGGGGGCAAATAAACGCCAGTTTGAGGACAAGTTGCGCCAAAATGTGCGCCGCCGCATGAAGCCTTACGGCAATTTTGATGTATATATCATGCAGTCTACCGTATATGTAGAGCCTATGGATGAGATGGCTGACATCGATGGCGCGTGGGATGCTTGTCACAGTATTTTTGGCTTAGTAAGCCTGTGTCGCTGTCATGCCTGTGAAAAGGATATAGACAGCATTTTTGCGGCAGTAGAGGAATATCTGGGCGATGATTTAGACTGCGCGGATTCCTTTAAGGTAGAATCAAAGCGTTCTGATAAGGCGTTTCCAATGACCTCCATCGCTATTTCCCAGGAAATTGGTGGTCGTCTCGCAGAAGCGCATCCTGACTGCCGGGTAGATGTGCATAATCCTGCCTATACGGTTTATGTAGAGGTCCGTGATCTGGCAGCCTATGTCCATGGACCGGCTGAACCCGGTGCAGGCGGTCTGCCTACAGGTGTGGGTGGAAGAGCGATGTGTCTGCTGTCCGGTGGTATTGATTCGCCTGTAGCAGCTTATATGATCGCAAAACGGGGAGTAGAAGTGGAATGCGTCCATTTCTTCTCTTATCCGTATACCTCCCAGCTTGCAAAGGATAAGGTTCTGGAGCTGGCGCGCCTTGTTACCAGATATTGCGGCAGAATGACTGTGAATATCGTCGGCTTTACAAAGATACAGGAGGCGATACGGGATAATTGTCCGGAGGAGTTCTTTACCCTTATCATGCGGCGTTTCATGATGGAAATTTCCCAGCGTATTGCGAAAAATGACGGCTGCGGCGCGTTGATAACCGGTGAGAATCTTGGTCAGGTTGCAAGCCAGACAATGCAGGCGATGACTGTAACCGGTGCTGTGGTGGACATTCCGATCTTTATGCCGCTTGTGGGAATGGATAAGGAGGAGATCGTTACTATTGCCCGTAAAATTGGCACACTACAGACCTCTATTTTGCCCTATGAGGATTGCTGCACAGTGTTTACACCCAAGCATCCCAAGACCAAACCAACCCTTGGGCAGCTTATAAATGCGGAGAAAAGGCTGGACCGGGAGGCACTTATTCAGGAAGCACTGAAGGATATTGAAAAGGTAACGGTCAAATACCATGATGAAGCTTTCTTATGATGTGATCACAGCGCTGGCTGGCCGCACACTGGTTACGGCAGAAAGCTGCACGGGTGGCGGTATTGGCGCTGCCCTGACCACTGTACCCGGAAGCTCTGCTGTCTATAAGGGCGGCATCATCAGCTATACCAATTCCGTTAAAGCTGAACAGTTGGGTGTCGATATGGATATTCTTAACTGCGTTGGTGCGGTTTCTGCAGTGGTTGCAGAAGCTATGGCTGTTGGTGCACGGGAAAAGTTGCGTGCAGACATTGCGGTGTCCGTGACCGGTCTTGCTGGACCAGATGGCGATGATTTTGGCAATCCAGTGGGAACGGTCTATATCGGTTTTTCCGATCGTACAAAAACAATCTCCCAGAAATATTATTTTAAAGGTGACCGGGCATCCGTCCGGCAGCAAGCGATTCTCGCGGCGTTGTCGCTAGTTTTGAAGGAGGCATAATATCATGCGAATCATTGAAAATATTTATTATACGGACAAAACAGAACATGATCGATCTCTCGATCTATACCTGCCGGATGCGGACACCTTCCCGGTGGTTATCTATTTTCATGGTGGCGGTATCGTCAGCGGTGACAAGAAGGAAAAATTCCTTTCGTATTTACAGAAAAAGGGAGTAGCAGTTATAAGCGCGAATTATCGCCTGTATCCCCAGGCGAAATATCCGGATTTTATCTGTGATGCGGCTGCTGTTGTTGCATGGGCTTATACCAATATGCCGCAATATGGCACGGTGAAGGGATACTTTGTAGGGGGATCCTCAGCAGGCGGTTATATAACGCAGATGCTGTGTTTTGATAAGAAATACCTTGCTTGTCACGGTATAGATGCTGACAAGATCACCGGATATATCATGGATGCCGGGCAGCCCACATCTCATTTTAATGTACTAAAAGAGAAGGGGATTGACAGCCGCCGGGTGATCATTGACGAAACGGCACCGATCTACCATATTACTGCCGATCGGGATTATGCTCCTATGCAGATTCTTCTGGCACAGCGCGATATGAGGAACCGGGCAGAACAGACGGCACTTATGATTTCTACCCTGAAGCACCTTGGATGCAGCGAAGATAAAATTGACTTCCGTGTGATACCAGATTGCAAGCATGTGGAGTATGTTGATAAATTTGATGAAAACGGTAATAGTGTATTTGCAGATCTGATTTACAGCTTTGTATGTAAATACATATAATCGGCAGTACCCCTAACGGATACTGCCGACTGTACAAGGATACTGTATTATTCGCCGTCGATCTGCGCACGACCTCTGCGAAACAGCAGGGAAATGCACCACAGACCAGCCAGACCAACAAGCGTGTAAATGATACGGCTGAAAACAGCGCTTTGTCCGCCAAAGAGCCAAGCAACCAAGTCAAACTGAAAAATACCAACCAACCCCCAGTTGATGGAGCCGATGATGGAAAGTATCAATGCGATGGTGTCCATGTTAATAACCTCCGTTTTTTCATATTGGATATCCATAATATTGCCATGTTCCCTTAAAAATATGCATTGGTATTTCATAGATTGCAAATTTGGTTACGATCAGATATAATTGCATCAGTAAATTAGCGGAAGGTGCGAGGAAATGACTACATTATATGAAAGTGCATTCGCCAAACTGAATCTCACCCTTGATGTTTTGGGAACACGCCCAGACGGATACCATGACATTCAAAGCGTTATGCAGACGATCTCTATTCGGGACGATATTGAAATCGATGTCGGAACGAAAAGACCGTGGGTTCTGCACTGCGACAAAGAGGGGATTCCCACCGATGCGAAAAATCTTGCATGGAAAGCGGCCGCAGTTTTTTTTGAGACTACCGGAAAGGATCCGGAAGGTTTAGAGATCCGCATCACAAAGAGAATACCCTCTGAGGCAGGTCTTGGCGGAGGCAGTGCTGATGCCGCAGCTGTTCTCAGAGCGCTGAACAGACATTATGATAATCCGTTTTCTATTTTAGCGCTGGCAGAGCTGGGCGGTTTGGTCGGAAGCGATGTTCCTTTTTGCACCCTGTGCGGTACAGCAATGGTAGAAGGCAGGGGGGAGCACCTTCGCAAGCTGCCTGATATGCCTGACTGTGTGTTTGTCGTGTGCAAGCCGGATTTTGCTTCATCTACACCGGAGCTTTACCGGAAATTGGATGAGAGCGTGATTGCAAAGCGCCCGGATAATCGTGCTATGGAGAGCGCGTTACTTGCCGGTGACCTGGGAAAGGTTGCGCAGAATCTGTGTAATGTTTTCGATCCGATCGTAACAGAAGATCACCTTGAGTTAAATTATATCAAGTCCATTTTTAACAGTTACGGATCTGTAGGTCAGCAAATGACCGGGTCCGGCTCGGCGGTATTTGCCGTTGTCCCTGACTTTGAGTTTGCTGCAGTGATCTGCAATATGCTCAAGGATAACTATCCGCAGGTATTTATCGCTAAACCTGTATAAATTTTCCGAATACCGTCCATACTGGAAGTATTTCAGCATGGACGGTGTTTTTATGAAGAAATTTACAAAGTACTTTCTTGCAACGGTTGCATTGGTGTGCCTTTTTGGGTTCGGTACACTTTTAGCGGATAAACAGAAGCTCG
The DNA here is from genome assembly GCA_045533015.1 of Faecousia sp. Classification (GTDB taxonomy): domain Bacteria; phylum Bacillota; class Clostridia; order Oscillospirales; family Oscillospiraceae; genus Faecousia. Next base: position 19,440 of record JAZSHB010000028.1, on the reverse strand, counting down.
GAAGTGAGCTTGTTCGCTTGCATATCGTTGCCGATTCTGACAGCATTGACGATCAGAATATCAAACTGACAGTCCGCGACGCTGTCGTAGCGTACCTGCAGGATAAGATGTCGGATATTGCAAATGCCGAGCAGGCGAAGGCGTACATCCAAGAGGAACTTGAGACCATTGAAAAGATTGCAAATGATACTATCCGACTTAATGGATGCGACGATATTGCAAGCGTCAGTCTGTCCAGGGAAAGTTTTGGTCCGCGGGAATACGATACATTTTCCCTGCCTTCCGGTGTTTACGAATCCCTGCGTATCGAAATCGGAAGTGGAGAAGGAAGGAATTGGTGGTGTGTCGTTTTTCCGTCACTTTGTGTGCCGGCTGCCGCTGAGGGATTCACTGAAACAGCGGTGTCAGCTGGGCTTGGACAGGGGCTTGTAAGCACGCTGTCCGATGATGGGGAGTATAAAATTCGTTTTTACCTGTTGGACTGCTTGGGCAGATTGGAAAATTTCTTTTTTGGTATTTGAACTAACCCTGTTAATTGGACAGATTATGTGATATGATATACGAAAAGGGGGTGTAGCAATGCTTACGCTTTTACTGGGCACCGATTGGACAGAAAATCGGTCTGAGATTATGCGAATGATCAGTCAGGATATTTCTGAGGAAAAAGACGGGCGTGTTTTGGTGGTACCGGAGCTCATAAGCCACGATACTGAGCGAAGATTATGTGCGGCAGCGGGAGATACTGCAAGCCGCTTTGCGGAAGTGTTGCCCTTTACCCGCCTGGCACGACGAGTAGCGGAAGCGGTGGGTCCTGCTGCACAGGAATGTCTGGATAACGGCGGACGGGTAGTTGCAATGGCATCTGCGGTTCGCCAGCTGCGCAGCAAGCTGAAGGCTTATGCTTCGGTGGAAACAAAACCGGAGTTTCTGACAGGTCTTGTGGATGCTGTGGACGAATTCAAAAGATGTTGTATTACGCCCAAGGACCTTATGACTGCAGCATCAAAAACGGAAGGTAGCTTTGCTCAGAAGCTTGAGGAGCTTGCTCTGATATTTGAGACATATGACACCTTGTGCCAGCAAGGAAAGAAAGATCCCCGGGATCAAATGACTTGGCTGCTTGAGGAGCTTGAATGCAGCAGCTTCGGGCAGGAGCATGTATTTTACATAGATGGATTTCCGGACTTTAACCGTCAGCATATGGCGATCATAGAACATTTGATTCGTACATCCGCGAATGTAACGGTAAGTCTGACCTGTGATAAGCCAAATTCCACAGCGCTTGCATTTGAAAGAACCGGCGATACCGCCGCAGATCTTATCCGCTGTGCGAACCGTTGGGGGATTCCGGTAGATATTCGTCAGATCAATCCTAGGAACGACCGGCTTTCTGCGCTTAGAAAGCATTTATTCCAGGGCAAGGTAGAACATGCGTTACCGGACGGAATTTTACAGACATACAGAACAGAAACGCTTTATCAGGAATGTGTGTCTGCTGCCGAGAAGATCATGGAACTTGTGCGAAGCGGTGCCCGCTACCGTGATATCAGCGTGGTTTGCGCGGATCCTGCAAGCTACGCCGGTACCCTTGAAATGGTTTTTACGCGCTGCCATATTCCTGTGTATATGTCCGGCACGGAAAACATTCTGGATAAAACAGTAGTAGCGACTGTTCTGGCTGCTATGGATACTGCTCTGAATGATTTTGAGCAGCAGGATGTTCTGAATTATTTGAAGTCCATACTGTCGCCCCTGGAGCTGGACATCTGTGATAAACTGGAAAATTATGCGGTTTTGTGGAGTATTAGCGGCAATCGCTGGCTCAAACAGTGGGAAAATCACCCCAAAGGTTTGGGAGAACAGTGGACGCAGGAGGCAAACACTGCCTTGGCACAGCTCAATGAGGCAAGAGCACTTGCAATGGAGCCATTGGCAGTTTTACGCAAGCAATTTCAACAGGCAGGGAATTTAAGTCAGCAGGTACAGGCACTTTACGGCTTTTTTGACAGCCTTTGTCTGCGCAGCAGACTGGATAAATTGGCGCAGGAGCTGGATGCTAGGGGAGATAACCGCAAGGCACAGATATTGAATCAGCTTTGGGAGATACTGCTGACAGCATTGGAGCAATTGGACGATATGCTCGGTCAGACAGCCTGGGATACGGAGACCTTTACAAGACTGTTCCGGCTGCTTTTGAGTCAGTATGATGTGGGTACGATTCCCCACGTGTTGGACTCTGTAACTGTTGGTCCGGTCAGTGCTATGCGCTGCCAGCAGTCCAAGCATCTGATTGTCCTGGGTGCGTTAGAGGGAAGCTTACCCAGTTACGGCGGCTACAGCGGCGTGTTGACGGACCAGGAAAGAAGTGTGCTGCGTGAAATGGGGGTGCTGCTGACAGACGGTGCAATGGATGGCGTACAAGCAGAATTTGCAGCGATTTACGGTGTGTTCTGCGGTGCGGAGAACTCCGTTACGGTCAGCTGCCCGGGCGGACAGCCTTCCTTCCTCTACCGAAGACTTTGTGAGCTTGCCGGGGGCGAGGGAAAAGCAAGCTTTGCCCTTGGTGCTGCTTTAGCTGATGAAATGGAAGCGAGTGCGTATCTCGTCCGATGGAACGGAAGGGAACAAGCGCAGGCGCTGGGGATCGAGGAACCGTATAAGCAAATTAATATGCGGTGTGAGCATGAACTGGGAACAGTGACCCGGGAAAATATAAAGAAGCTTTACGGTGAAAAGCTCTTGCTGTCTGCTTCCCAGGTGGACACACAGGCGCAGTGCAGGCTGGCGTATTTCCTCAAATACGGATTACGGGCGAAGGAACGCAGGGCAGCTTCTGTTGACCCCGCTGAGTTTGGTACATATGTTCATGCGGTGCTTGAAAGTACAGCAAGACAGATCAAACAGCGTGGCGGTTTTCACAGTGTATCAGTTGAGGAAACATTGGATATAGCCCGGGCAAGCTCTGATCAGTATGTGCAAGAGCATTTCAGCGAATTTGATACACAGCGTCTTATGTATCTTTTCCGTCGTAATGCGCAGGAATTGGAGATGATCGTCCGGGAGCTTTGGAGCGAGCTGCACGACTGCGGATTTGAGCCGGTAGATTTTGAGACTGCTTTTGGAGATGCCGGCACGCTGTCCGCTATTGAGATTCCATCCCACAGCCTGTCCGCACAGTTACGGGGCTATGTGGACAGGGTGGATGTCTGGAAGAACGCAGAACAGAACTACTTCCGTGTCGTAGACTATAAGACCGGAAAAAAAGACTTTGACTACTGTGATATTTTTAACGGACTGGGGCTTCAAATGCTGCTGTATATGTTTGCTCTTGAACAGGAGGGGGCAGAGCTGTTGGGCAGCGAACCGATCCCTGCCGGTGTTTTGTATTTTCCGGCGCGTGTTCCGGTCGTTAGTGCCGATGGTATCCTGACCGATGATGAGGCAAATTCTGCCAGAGAAAAGGTCTGGAGGCGCAGGGGGTTGCTCCTTTCAGAGGAACCTGTTTTGGAGGCAATGGAATCTGATGATGCGCCAAACCGAATGCCTTATGCCCGAAAAAAAGACGGCAGCATTTCCGGCGATTTGGCAGATAAGACGCAGCTTCAAATGCTGAAGACCTATGTTTTCTCGCTGCTGGGTGAAATGGTCGATGAGATCGCCGCCGGCTGTATTGCGCCCAATCCCTACACCCGTGGAAGCAGTCATAATGCCTGTGCGTATTGTCCCTATAGCGCAGTGTGTCATAAGACGACTGTGGAGGGACGCAGAAATTATAAAGCGATGTCCAGTCAGGAATTCTGGGATGCGGTCAGTAAGGAGGTTGGTTCCCATGGGTGAAAAGCTGACGCAGCAGCAAAAACAGGCTGTTATGGACAGAGGCGGCAAGCTGCTTGTCTCTGCTGCAGCAGGCTCAGGAAAAACAAAAGTGCTGGTGGACAGGCTGATGGCATACTTGACCGATCCGGTGAGACCTGCCAATTTAGATGATTTTCTTATTATTACCTACACAAAGGCTGCAGCAGCGGAATTGCGGGGAAAGATCGCGGAAAAGCTGACCCAACGAATCGCCGAAGATCCTGGAAACCGACATTTACAACAGCAGGTGCAGCGGTTATATCTTGCAAAAATTTCTACTGTGCATTCCTTCTGTGCGGATATACTGCGGGAATATGCATATCAGCTGGATATCTCAGCAGATTTTCGTGTTGCCGATGAGAATGAGTGCTTAGATCTTCAAATGCGTGCCATCGAGCAGGTGCTGAATACTGCATACGAAAACGCACAGCAGGACCCAGATTTTTGCGCGTTTGTTGACAGTCAGGGTCTTGGCAGAGACGACAGGATGATCCCGGAGATATTATTGAAGGTCTATCGCAGCGCTATGTGTCATCTGGATCCGGATATGTGGCTGGACTGGTGTGTCAGCGCAGGAAGCGATTCCACGAACACAGATGCCTCGCAAACCGTCTGGGGACGCTATTTGATCGAAGATCTGCAAGCATATCTTGATCTGCAGATCGAAGCATTGATGCGATGTGCCCGTGAAGCTGCCACTGGTGAAGGAATGGAGAAACCGGCAGAGCTTTTGTACAGTACATTGGATCAACTTAGAGCACTGCGCAAATGCGATACTTGGGATGCCGTCCGGGGAAATATGGAGATCGACTACGGAAGGCTTGTATTTTCTAAAAAATGTACCGATGAGCAGCTGATTCAAAGGATCAAAGCTGTCCGGACAGCCTGCAAAAAAGGTGTTAGCAATAAACTGCGCAGATTTTCTGATGACAGTAGCCAGGTGCTTTCGGATATGACAGCATCCCTGGCTGCGACCCGTGGACTTGTGGCGCTTGTAAAAGCGTTCTCGCAGGTTTATGACAAATTGAAGCGCAGCCGCCGTCTTTTGGATTTTGGCGATCTTGAGCATCGAATGCTGGATCTGCTTCTTGGGAAGAACCGTGGAGGAAGAACGCGCATTTCCGCAGAGATCGGACAGCGGTTTCTCGAGGTAATGGTGGATGAATATCAGGACTCTAATGTTGTTCAGGAAGCGATCTTCAGCGCACTGACTGATACGCGTCAGAATTGCTTTATGGTTGGGGATGTTAAGCAGTCGATCTATCAGTTCCGGCTGGCAGATCCAACAATTTTCCTGGACAAATACAACACTTATGTGCCTGCACAGTCAGCCCAGCCAACGCAGGGAAGGAAGGTGCTGCTGAGTAGTAATTTCCGATCCTCCGGGGGCGTTATTCAGGCTGTCAATGATGTGTTTTCTACCTGTATGTCGCCTAAGGTAGGCGGCTTGACATATGGGGAGGAGGAGATTCTTCGTGAAGGAATCCCACATTGCGCCCTGAATGAACCGGAGGTAGAGCTGTACGGAATAGATGTACAGGCAGATACATATGCAGAGGAAGCCACTTTCACAGCCCAGAGAATCGAGCAGCTCCTGGATGGTACACATATGGTTCGCCAGGGTGAGAAGCTTCGTCCCATTGTCCCGGATGATATCGTGATTCTACTTCGTTCACCGGGCTCCGTAGGCTGCGAATTTCAATGGGCGCTGGAGCAGAAAGGAATTCGTTGTACAACCGGTGGCGGTGCAGATCTGTTACAAACGGAAGAAGTAGAGACCTTGCATGCACTTTTGCAGGTCATCAGCAATCCGTTGCAGGACATTCCGTTGATCGCGGTGCTTACCAGCAAACTCTTTGCTTTTACAGCAGATGATCTGGCTGCCCTCAGAGGCGGTAATCGCACGGTGAGTATGTTTGCTGCGCTGCAATCCTACGATACTCCAAAGGCAAAAGACTTTTTACAAACACTTGCCCAATTGCGCCGGGAGGCACAGCTGGATAATCTGTCACAGCTGCTCGCTAGCATATTTGCCAGAACGCGGATCGACAGCGTTTACGCTGCGATGCCAGATGGCGACACCCGCGTGGAAAATCTGCAAAGCTTTTGCCAGGTGGTGACGAATTTTGAAAGTGGAGGTTCTGGCAGCCTGAATCGTCTTCTGCAGCATCTGAAGGTTATGCAGGAGAAGGGACTGACATCGCCTGTAGAGCAGAAAACATCCGGTGCTGTTACCATTATGAGCATACACAAGTCCAAAGGTCTTGAATTTCCTGTCGTCTTTTTGTGCGGTCTTTCAAGGGAGTTCAACCGTGAGGATGTCAGAGCCCAAGTACTGTGTGATAAGAAGTTGGGACTGGGTCTTGCCTGCGTTGACAGGAATAACCGAATTCGGTATCCATCTGTTGCCAAACGCGCCATTGCTGCTAAAATCCTTGCCCAGAGCCTTTCTGAGGAAATGCGTGTTTTATATGTGGCAATGACCCGTGCAAGAGATCGGCTGATCATGACCTATGCCAGGAAAAACATCCAGCAGGAGTTGGAGGATCTATCCCTTCGCAAAGACGATACACTGCTCATGACGCAGAGTGCAGATTGTCCCGGTTTGTGGGTTCTTCTGACCGCCTTAAAGCATAAGGACGACGGTTGGTCGATGGAGATCGTTCGGACAGTTGAGGAATCGGCAGCGGTTGCCACAGGGGATAGGGAGAACTGTACCTTATCTGATGAAACTCTCGAAAAAATAAGATCCGGATTGTCCTTCCGCTATGCCCATCTTGCTGCTACGGAGTTGCCATCAAAGCAAACCGCAACACAGCTCAAAGGCAGAGATAAGGACTTTGAGGCTGCGGAAGATACGGCTGGTGCGCGGATGCCGGTTCGTCCGTGGCGCGCACCTTCCGGCACACATGCGCTCGCACAGGGCATGTCATATGGTAATGCAATGCATGCTGTTATGCAGCATGTACGCTTCAGTTCGTGTACGGATCTTGAAGGCACACAGCTGGAGATCAAGCGGCTGGTGGATGAGGGGTATATATCCCCGGAACAGGGAAAAATTGTAAATGCCCGACAAATCAGTGAATTCTTCACTTCCGAGATTGGTAAAAAACTGCAAACTGAGAGTAATGTGATCAGGGAGTTCAAGTTCTCTGTTTTGGACGATGCATCCCGCTATTGTCCGGAGGTTCAAAATGAGCAGATCCTTTTGCAGGGCGTTGTTGACTGTGCATTGATAGAGAGTGACGGCATTTCTATTATTGACTTTAAGACAGACCGTGTCACACAGGAAACCTTGTCTGCTGTTACTGAGCGATACCGTCCGCAGCTGGAGGCATACAGCAACGCATTGTCAAGGATATATCAAAAGCCCATTAAATCAGCGCAACTATACTTTTTCCATACGAAGCAGTTTGTCTCGATCTAATAAGAAAACCCCTCCGGACCACCGGAGGGGTTTTCTTTTAGCGGCTGTTTCTGTTCTGATTTTCCTGATTGTTCTGGTTCTGTTGGTTGTTCTGGTTTCTGTTCTGATTCTGGTTCTGGTTCTGATTCTGGTTCTGCTGATTGTTCTGATTTCTGTTCTGATTCTGGTTGTTCATTACGAATACCTCCGTTTTGTACATTTGCGGCTTACCGCTATGATAGCTTGCCCGTATATTCAGGATTTATCCTTCGCCTTGAAAATCAGACCTGCCAGCAGTCCGGCGGCAATCGCTGCAGTGATGCCGCCGGCAGTTGCGGTGAGACCGCCGGTAAGGATTCCAATAAAACCTTTTTCTGCAATGGCTTCTTTTACACCCTTTGCAAGATTATATCCAAAACCGGTAAGGGGGACAGTTGCTCCTGCGCCGGCAAAATCTACCAGCGGTTCGTATATGCCTACAGCACCGAGGAATACGCCAATGACCACATAGCTGACAAGAATACGGGCAGGTGTTAATTTTGTTTTATCGATGAGTATTTGACCGATAAGGCAGAATAGTCCACCTACGATAAATGCCTTGAGATAGTCCATGCTTTATCCTCCTGAAATTGATACTGCGTGGCAAACACCGGGAATAGGAAGTCCCTGTTGGGTCGAGGTAGGGGACAGAAGCGCACCTGTTCCGCAGAAAAGAATACGCTTGAGCTTACCGATCTTCAATTGATTGAGAAGATATCCGCACAAGGTGATCGCGCTGCAGCCGCATCCGGAACCGCCGGAGTGGACATCCTGTTTCAGAATATCAAATACCAGCGTTCCGCAGTCTGTCAGCTTACCGCCTAAATTGAGACCTTCTTTCTGTGCAAGGGTGAGTAATACCTCCTTGCCAAGCTGTCCAAGATCACCGGTGACGATCAGATCAAAATCCTCCGCCTGCGTACCCAGATCGTTAAAATGTGCACGGATCGTTGCTAAAGCTGCCGGTGCCATTGCGGCACCCATATTGTTGGCATCCTTGATTCCCAGATCTGTAACCGTTCCGACAGTGCAGGCGGTAATTCTGGGTCCTTTGCCGGTGCTGCAAACCAACGCGGCACCGGAACCTGTGACGGTCCACTGTGCAGTCGGCGTGCGCTGACCACCGTATCCAAGGGGAAAACGGTACTGTCTTTCGGAGGAGGCGAAATGCGAGGAGGTCATTGCTACAACCTTATCCGAAAAACCGCCGCCAACGGACATGGATGCCAGTAAAAGGCTTTCTGCCATGGTAGAGCAGGCTCCATATAAACCTAAATGGGGTATATTTGTATTTCTGAGGGTAAAGGATGATCCAATGCATTGATTGAGCAAGTCTCCGGAAAATACAAGACCAAACTCACGCTGCAACATGCCTGCTTTCTTAGCAAGTGTTTCCAGAGCGATCTGTTGCATCCTTTTTTCACCCTGCTCCCAGGTCTTCTGACCAAAGTAGGAATCATTTTCAGTAATATCAAAGGTGTTTGCCAAAGGTCCTTCTGCTTCCTTTTTTCCGGCAACACTTGCCCAAGCTGTAATGACTGGCGGCGTTTCCAAAACAAAACTCTGCCTGCCGCGTTTGCATTTTGTCATAATAACGCGCCCTCCTTTGTGCTTATTATGTACACAAAGGGCGAAAGATATAAATGACTGCTGACACAAAGGTGTCAGCAGTCAGATGTTATTTACTTACCGGCAAGGGCGCGCTCAAGCCATACGCTGCCAAAGTCAAGAGCTGTATACAAACCGGCTTTTTCGCCCTTCTTTACAACGCGGTCACGGCTTTTTACAGCGGGATCTGTCAGTTGAAGCTGAATGGATACCCGGGTAGCGATATCTGTATCGCCAACTTTTTTTGTTTCCAGTATCTGAAGCATCACAATATGGCTGTCAGCCATAGAGCCGTAATAGATCAAGTTATCCTTCCGCATAAGAGGATGTCCCTTGTAGGTCAGAACACTTTTTTCTTCTGCCATAATTAACCTCCTTAAAAATGAACGCCGGAGGCTTTTGCGGTGGCAAAAGCCTCCGGGATGATTTAGGACTTTTCAAACAGATAGCAGCGTACCAGCGCTTGCAGAAGCTCATCTCTGTCAAGCTTGCAGATCATACTGCGGGCATTGTTATAATTGGTGATATAAGTGGGATCTTCTGTGAGCAAATATCCGACGATCTGATTGATGGGATTATAACCTTTTTCGTTCAGAGCATCGAACACACTCCGGAGGGTACGACGCATGTTTTCTTTGTCATCGCAGGGGACTGTAAATTTAATGGTACTTTCCGTCACGGGAACGACCTCCTTCCAAATAATACACATATTATATCCCAATTTTATCGGGGTGTAAAGACCCAGAAATAAATTTTCTGTAAAAATAAAGAATTATCTGCGGGTTGCGGCAAGCTTTGCCTCCAGAGCAGCAAGGACCTTCGACATCACTTGCTCGGAGTCGGCATCTGTAAGAGTGCGGTCATCTGCTCTGAGCTCCAGAGAAAACGCAAGGCTCTTCATCCCCTCGGGGACACCGTTGCCACGATAAATATCAAACAGTCGGATATTGCGCAGCAGCTTACCTGCAGCAGCCGTGATCACATCCTCCACCTGTGCCACAGTAATCTCATTGCCGCACAGAATGGAAAGATCCCGGGATACTGTGGGATACTTGGGCAGAGGCGTATAGGTGACCTCCGGCAGACGCAGATCAAACAGAGCAGTGACATCGATCTGTGCACAGTAGACTTCACAGTCGATATCATAATTCTGTGCAACCAGGGGATGGATCTGTCCGATATAGCCGACATCTGTACCATTGACTGTGACTTTTGCACAACGACCCGGATGATAAGAGGGATTATCCGAAACAGCAGTATATCGCGCGCCAGGCACACGCAGTCCGGAAAGAATTGCTTCTAATTTGCCCTTGAGTGTGAAGAAATTTTCCCCGGTACCGTAGGAGCCTAAAACCAAAATTTTCGGTTCATTGGGAAGACGCTGTCCCTCTACAGGCAGGTAGATTTTTGCCAGTTCATAAAGATTGGCAGACTTGTTATGGTATGCATAGTTCCTGGAGAGGATGTCCAGCATGGAGGGCAGTGCGGTTGTACGCATGACGGAGGTGTCCTCTCCGAGGGGGTTCTGAATTTTCAATACATTACGCAGGGGGGAATCTCCAGAGATGCGAATCTTGTCGAAGATACCAGGAGATACAAAGGAATATGTGATGATCTCACTGTAGCCAAGGCAGCGGCACAGGGAGCCTGCTTTTGTCTCAAACTGCATAACAGGCGTATAGCCGCCCTGGGTCGAGGTCTTAAATGCGGTGGTTGGAATCTCATTATAACCAAAGGAGCGACCGACCTCCTCGGCAATGTCTGCTGTCAGGTTCAGGTCCGGACGCCAGGATGGGACATGAATCGTGCGACCTTCCACCGGAATCTCCAAAAGCTGCAGATATTTTACCATATCTGCCTCAGGGATGTCTGTGCCCAGAAGTGCGTTGATCCTCTCCGGCTCCAGCAGCAGCTGCTTGGGTTGGGGAATATAATTGATGATATCGATTGTGCCGTCGAGAACATCGCCGCAAGCAAGAAGCTCCACGAGCTCACAGGCACGCTCTACGGCAGGAAGTGTCATCATGGGATCCAGATTTTTCTCGAATTTACCGGATGCCTCGGTACGCATTCCCAACGCCAGGGCTGTCTGGCGTATGGACGTGCCGTTAAAGTTTGCAGACTCAAAAACCACAGTTACGGTGTCGTCCATGATTTCAGAATTTTCGCCACCCATGATGCCAGCCAGACCGATTGGTTTTGCATCATCCGCAATGACCAGCATTCCGGACTTCAAGGTACGCACATTGCCGTCCAGCGTTGTAAGCGTCTCGCCTTCCTGTGCCTCACGGACGATGATCTTTCCGGAGGAAACATAGCGGTAATCAAAGGCGTGCATAGGCTGACCGTATTCCAGCATGACATAGTTGGTAATATCGACGATGTTATTGATCGGACGCACGCCGTTGGCACGCAGACGGTCACGCAGCCACTTAGGGGAGGGAGCAATCTTTACATTTGCCACCATACGGGCGGTGTAGCGGTTGCAAAGCGCCTCAGCAGGGACTTCTACATCCAGCTTGTCGTACATAGAGCCGGCATCACTGCCGTTGACAACAGGTGTATGATGCCTCATTTCCTTGCCAAAGGCTGCAGCGGCCTCACGGGCAAGTCCGATGATGGAATAGCAGTCAGGACGGTTATTGGTGATCTCAAAGTCAACTACGGTATCATCGTTTCCGATGACGCTATTGATATCGTCACCGGGGACACAGTCCTCCTCGATGATCCAGATACCGTCTTCAATAGCATAAGGGAAATCATTTACAGTGAGATCAAGCTCAGACAGAGAGCAGAGCATGCCGTTGGAGACCTCACCCCGAAGCTTGCCTTTGGTAATGTGGATGCCGCCGGGCAGCCAGGAATTGTGGAGCGCGGCTGGGACCAGGTCACCGACGCGAACATTTTGTGCGCCTGTAACGATCTGGACTGGCTCCTGCTGACCGACATCTACCTGACAGACCCACATATGGTCGGAGTTCTCATGGCGTACCATGGAAACCACTTTGCCTACAACAACATTTTTGATCTGGGCATCCAAGCGCTCGTAAGTCTCCACCTTCTGTCCGAAGATGGTCAGCGTATCGGCAAATGCCTTATCAGAAATGTGAGAAAGATCGACAAATTCTTCATTGATCCATTTTCTGTTTAGCTTCATTGCATCGCACCTCCTCAGAACTGGCTTAAAAACCGCATATCGTTGTCAAAAATAAGACGAAGATCATTGATCTTCAAGCGACCCATTGCGGTGCGCTCAAGACCGATGCCAAAGGCAAAACCGGAATACTTACTGGAGTCGATCCCGCAATTCTCCAGAACGGCAGGATGTACCATACCGGCACCCAGTAGCTCGATCCAGCCCTCGCCGTGGCAGGTGGAGCAGACCTGACCGTCCACTTCACCGCTGCCGTGGCACTTATGACATTGCATATCCATCTCACAGCTGGGCTCTGTAAAAGGAAAGTGATGGGGACGGAAACGAACCTGAGCGTCGTGACCGTAGATCCGGTGCATAATGGTGATGAGTGCGCCCTTCAGGTCGCCCATGGTGATATTTTCGTCCACAACAAGACCCTCTATCTGATGGAACATAGGGGAGTGTGTCGCATCAGCTTCGTCCTTCCGGTAAACTCTGCCGGGTGCAAGGATGCAGATAGGGGGCTTTGCATTCTCCATGACACGAATCTGCATAGGACTTGTTTGTGTCCGCAACAGGATAGAATCGTCATCCGTAAAATAGAAGGTATCGGAACGGTCACGGGAAGGATGACCCTCCTCAATGTTTAACCGGGTAAAATTATAGTCTGCCAGCTCAATTTCCGGTCCGTCAACGATCTGGTAGCCCATGCCGACAAAAACATCCTTGATCTCTTGCAGGACCTTGTTCATGGGATGCTCGTGACCCATGGCGATCGGTTCGCCGGGGATCGTTACATCAATGGCTTCATTTGCTAGTTTCTGCTCCAGTACTGCAGCGTTGATCGCGCCTTTGCGCTGCTCCAGTTTTTCTTCGATCTGCGCGCGGACGCTGTTGGCGATCTGACCCATTATCGGACGTTCCTCGGCAGAGAGCTTACCCATCTGCTTCAAAACAGCAGTTAGTTCGCCTTTTTTACCCAGCAGCTTAATGCGCAGCTCCTCTAACTGCACAGGGGTCGTGGCATTATCCAGCGCGGCAATTGCCTGCAGCTTGATCTGCTCCAGTTGTTCCTTCATTACGATTACTCCTTCCAAACGGATAATTTACAAAAAAATATGCCCTCATCCCAAACCGGGACGAAGGACAACCTCCGCGGTACCACCCGCAATTCGCCATAAGGCGCAGCTTAACGGTGCATAGACACCATGATCCGTAACGGAGATCAGCCGGCACGCCCTACTGTAATTCAAGCGGCAGCTCCTGGGAGAAGGCCCGGTCCTGTACGCAAGTGGTTCCCACCATCCCACTCTCTCTGTTTGCGCATTGTCAGCACAGGGCAGCCCAATCACAGCCTTTACATATTGCACCTATGTTAGCACATTGGATAAAAAAATGCAAGAAAAAAATGTATATTTCCGTGATTGACGCTGCAAAAGTGCAGTGATATGATAGATGATAGTTTCATAACAGGAGAATTTGCAATGGATATTAAAAAACTTACACATGAAGATGTTCTTTCCTTCCTGCCAGACCGTCCTGTTAATGCGCATAAGGGAGATTTTGGGAGGGTGCTTCTTTTGTGCGGCAGCCGGGGGTATACTGGTGCAGCAGCACTGGCTGCAATGGGTGCTTTACGGTCCGGTGCGGGGTTGGTCTATCTTGGAGTACCTGAGAGTATCTATGAGATCGAAGCGGTAAAATTGTGGGAACCGATTGTCTTTCCACTGCCGGATGAGGAAGGCAAGCTGTCAGCGGGAGCGATTGAAATACTAAAGCAAAAGCTTCCGGATATGGATGCTGTGTTGATCGGTCCGGGACTTGGACTGTCTGCCGGAACACAGGAAGTTGTGTTCTGGATTTTGCAGAATTTTACCGGTCCGGTTGTGGTGGATGCCGACGGTATAAATGCGCTGAAGCTGCATAAGGATATAGTGCGCGGAAGGACAAGTCCGACGGTGTTGACACCCCACGAAGGGGAATTTCGCCGTTTATACGGTGAAATAAACGGCGATCGGATTTCTGCAGCGGAAAGCCTTGCAAGAGAACTTGGAGCGATCGTTGTCCTTAAGGGACATGAGACAGTTATCACCGACGGTCAGGCAGATTACATCAATACGACAGGAAATCCAGGAATGGCAGTCGGTGGCAGCGGAGATATACTTGCGGGAATCATAGTCAGTCTCCTTGGACAAAAATTGGATCCGCTGATCGCGGCAGCCTGCGCGGTTTGGGTCCACGGTGCAGCAGGGGATGTTTGCGCACAGGATATCGGACAGTATGGGATGCTTCCAAGTGATATTCTGCAGGTCCTGCCGCGACTACTAAAATAAGGCGGGATGCTATGAAGCGTGTGCTGGCTGTAGTGGTGGTTCTGTTTATACTCACGGGCTGTTCGTCGACAAACAGGGAACTTGACCGTGGGATGCGCCTGCGGGATCGATTACTAAGCGGCGGCGGATGTGCCTTTGACGCTGTGATCACAGCGGATTACGGGGAAAAATATTATATATTTACGCTCAAATGCCAATCTGACACCGCAGGCAATGTTACTTTTGCGGTAACAGAACCGGAGACGATCAGCGGAATTACCGGGACGATTACAGAAGATGGCGGCAAACTGACTTTTGATGAAAATGCCCTAGCGTTTGAACTGCTTGCAGATGGTCAGATCACACCGGTCAGTGCACCGTGGTTCATGCTCCGTACATTGCGCAGTGGATATATCAACGCCTGTGGCAAAGAAAAGGACGGTCTTTACATACGCATTGACGATAGCTTTTCGGGAGGGACTTTGCAGGTTGATCTTTGGGCAGACGAAACGGACATACCTGTCCGCGCAGAGATTCTCTATCAGGGAAAACGCATTGTGTCGATAGATGTTGAAAACTTTACATTCCTGTAGCATTTTCGCTTTATCTGCATAGGATAAATTGACAGTGCTACCGTATATTTTTCCTTTGTGCGTGGGAGAATATGTTCACCCGCGTTACATATGGACATTTCCGGTAGCGCAGGCAATGATTTCTCACGGAGTGTGAAGCGAATGGACAGCACGGTTAAACGAGGCGATATATTCTATGCGGATCTATCACCGGTCGTTGGCAGCGAGCAGGGGGGAACACGCCCGGTACTGATCGTACAAAACGACACTGGAAACAAGCATTCTCCCACGGTCATTGCGGCGGCGATCACCAGTCAGACAGGAAAAGCCAGACTTCCGACACACATCAATATCGCCGGCGGAAGCGTTGGACTAAGTAAGGATTCTGTGATCCTCCTGGAGCAGATCAGAACGATTGATAAGCGCCGCCTGCGTGAACACATGGGTCGGCTGGATAACGCCCATATGTTGTTGGTGGATGATGCTATAGCGGTCAGCTTTGGTCTGAATGAAAATAGAGCCTTATGAATGCGCAACCCCCTTGGAGCATAAATTGCTCCAAGGGGGTGTATTGTTATGTCTGAGTACCAAATCCATATGGGAAATGAAGTAATTGGGACAGCACAAATCACACGGGAGGGTCTCTACTACAGCGTTGTATGCCTGTGTAAACTGCCTGAAAAGGCGATGTACAGACTTATGGTCTCTTGTGAAGCGACACAGCTGGATCTTGGTATATTGCTCCTGGAGGGGGATGTCTACACATTGAAGACTAAGCTGCCATGCAAACGGTTGGGTGAGGGAGCTCCTGTGTTTCGTGTGGTGACACACAGTGATGCGGAAAAAAGACAGTTTGTTCCAATTTCATCGGATATACCTTTTAACCATATCTCAAGGCTTGAGCGCGCACAGCTACAAATTGTGGATGGATCTGTGGGCGTTTTGCTTTAGGAAGGTGTGCCGATATCTGAGAAAACGAAACTGTTATTTGTCATTTCTACATAACTCTCACCATCGAGCAGACCGTTCTGTGCGCTGATCTGTACAGAATTGATACCAGTCATTTCGGTTACTGTTTTTGTAATACAGACACAGGCAACTGTAAGCTCTGCACCGGTGAGGAGGGACAGATGCATACTCAGTGTAATGTGCGCAATATTGTTATAAATTTCAAAACTCTCCAGGGATGTTCCTGCAGGGAAGGGCGAGATATATTTGTCATCTCTTGGACCTTTTAAGTACTGAGCAAGCAAATATGTATAATCCTGCGTATGACCTTTTGCTTCTCTTGCTTCCGCAGCAACGACTCCGGTTTCGCAGCCGTATTCGATCTGTCGCATGGCATAGTAATAGTTGACGGGGATCTCTGGCTGCCGTGATGAAGCACATGAGCAAAGCACGAATGCACAGGAAATTACCAGAAGAAAACTAGCAATACGTTTTATCATACATTTTCCTCCGTGCTGATGACAGGGAACTGTAGATAAAATACGGTTCCTTTGCCAACAGTGCTCTCGACCTGGATGCTGCCGCCGTTCTTTTCCACCATGTTTCGTACAATGGACAAGCCGAGTCCGCTGCCACCGGTCGAACGGGACCTGGCTTTGTCCACGCGGTAGAAGCGTTCGAAAATATGATCCAAGGCTTCCTTGGGGATACCAACGCCGGTATCTGCAATGCGTATGCTTATTTCATATTTTCTGCGCTCCAAAGAAATCACCAGTTGACCGCCGTTGATATTATATTTGATTCCGTTTTCCACAAGGTTAAAAATGATCTGGTACAGATCATCCTCTGGAATTTGAATTTGAGAGTCTTCAGCAAGATCCAGAACAACTGAAATGTCTTTTCTTTTGGCATTCTCCGAGAGCATCCGTATTACCCGTTCGATGGTGGGGGTCAAATAACAAACTTCATTACGGTTTTCGGGTTGGGAATCAATTTTCGACAGTGTTAAAAGTTTTTGTGACATGCGGTTTAGTCTGTCAGCTTCATTGCCAATATCTTCAACAAATTCCCTGACAGTATCCGGGTCCATTTCATTTTGTAGTATCGAATCGGAGAGAAGCTTAATGGAGGCAAGTGGTGTTTTCAGCTCATGTGATGCATCAGAAACAAATTGGCTGCGCTTGTTTTCTGAGGTTTGCAATCTGGTGATTAGGTCATCAAATTCATTACTCAGAGCGTGTAATTCATCATTGCCTTGAAGCTCTATTTTATGAGAGTAATCTCCGGCGCGTACTGTACGGATGGATGCCATGATTTTACGCAGACGGCTGGAATATGTGTTGGAAAAGAAAATGGAATACAGGATAACGATGATTTCGAGAACGATGGTGATGGAAAGAATGCTGTATTGCAGTGTTGCGATCAGTGTACCCTGTGCGCTATCGCTTTCCATCATGTACACACACCCGATGCGTGTTCCGTAGGCGTATATCGGTGCAGCGGCGCTGGACTGCATTGTTCCGTCATGGTAGTTCCAGTAAAAAACATCATTTCCATCCAATGCTCGAACGATCTCCGGGAAAATCGCGTACTGTCCAACGATAGAAACGCTATTTACAGAATCGTAGATTGTCAGACCTTTTGCATCTGTTACAACAACGCGCGTTACATTCAAATTTTCAAAACTGGCAATTGCGTTTGCCACAGTATTATTATTGAGCACCTTCAGGCTGGCAATCTCATTGGCTGCAAGGTTACACTTCTCGACCATAGAGGTTTCCTTGCTGCTGTAAAATAGCTGCTGACTGACCTTAGAACAATAAATATTCAAAAAGAGCAGGGCTATTGATGTTATCAAAACATATATGATCGCATATCGAAACTGTGCGTTTTTGAACCGCGTGCCAAATTTCGAGTTACTTCCGGAAATAATAGCCAACGCCCCATTTCGTCATAATATATTGTGGATCAGCAGGATCTGCCTCCAGCTTTTCCCGAAGCCGACGGATATGTACATCTACAGTGCGGATATCGCTGCGATAATCATAGGACCAGATAGCATCAAGAAGTGCCTCTCTGGAATACACGCGGTTGGGATTGCGCATCAGGTACTCGATCACATCAAACTCTTTTGCGGTCAGATCCACCAAAACATCGCCGCGGTAGGCGTTTCTGGCATTGAGATCCAAACGGATGGAACCGATCGTCAGCTGAGTGTCCTGCTCGGATATATTGGGAGCGCTTCTGCGCAGCAGCGCCCGGATGCGCGCCTTAAGCTCCAGAATGTTAAAGGGCTTGGTAATGTAATCGTCAGCGCCCTGCTCAAAGCCCATCAGCTTGTCCATATCTTCCGTCTTTGCGGTCAAAAGGATGATCGGGACCTGGGAAAATTCACGAATTTTCGCACAGGCGGTCAAGCCATCCATATGTGGCATCATAACATCCAGGATCACAAGGTCGGGACACTCCTTCTGCGCAAGCTGAAGTGCTTCCAGACCGTTCGATCCGGTAATGATCTCATATCCTTCATTCTGGAGATTAAATCGGATGCCCTTGACCAGAAGGTCTTCGTCGTCAACAACAAGTATTTTCATTTTAGCCTCCAACTGTTATATAATCGCTGATCGCCTTTAAGCGTATTTGACCAATGCCATCAACCTGCAAAAGTGCATCGATGCTCTCAAAGGGTCCGTGTTCTTGTCTGTATTGCACAATATTTTGTGCTAATACCTCACCAATGCCCGGAAGGGAGGTCAACTCGATCAAGCTAGCTGTGTTGATGTTGATCCTGCCGTCAGTAGTTTTGGCGGTTGCTTCGGTTGCGTAGTACATTCTGTCGTATGCGGACAGTGAGACCGTTGAACCGGTCGAGGATCTTCCAATGAAAAGACCAATCATAAAGCCCGTAAACAGCACTAAGACCATTAGCAGGGAAAGTCCGCCTGCTTTTTTAATCATATAAAGCCTCCCGCATTGACGCATAAAGGAAAAAATGATATAATACTTAAAATTATTATACACAAAAATACATCACCGCACAAGACACTTTCGTTGCCAATGAGGTAGAAATATGAAAAAAAATATCGTTTTATGTATTATCTGGTGCATTTTTGTCACACAGATTTCTTTCCTTGCGCATGGACAACCTGTAGAGACAACGGACGGCAACAGTGCTGTCTCCAATGGATACTACACCGTAGACGCAGGTGCAGCAATGCTGGGTGCGGATCAGCTGGTCGAGAATGCCAGGGCGGCTTTTTTATATGAAGCCAACAGTGATACCCTTATGTATGCTTGGAAGGCTGACGAGCAGATGTATCCTGCAAGCCTTGTGAAGTTGATGACGGCATTGATCGCGGTGGAAAAAGGAAATCTTTCTGACACGGTGACAGTCAGTGAAGGTGCAGTCTCCTCTGTGCCGTATAACGCTGTTTCTGCCGACCTTCTGGCAGGGGAGCAGATGCGCCTTGAAGATCTTCTGTACTGTATGCTTACCGGCTCTGCCAACGATGCCGCAGCTGTGATTGCAGAACATATTGGCGGCAGTCAGACAGGATTTGTTGA
>JAZSHB010000005.1:0-10855 GCA_045533015.1 Faecousia sp. | reverse complement strand
GGTTTTGGTTCGACCGGAAAATAGAATTATAACATTTATCCTAAAGTAACGACACAAAAACTGTTTTTTGTGCAATATTCATACTGTACATTTCCTCCAATTTTACATATAATTTACATTAGCAGGTGTTGCTGCAATTCTAGATAG
Source organism: Faecousia sp. (assembly GCA_045533015.1). Classification (GTDB taxonomy): domain Bacteria; phylum Bacillota; class Clostridia; order Oscillospirales; family Oscillospiraceae; genus Faecousia. The sequence goes on along the minus strand of JAZSHB010000005.1, from coordinate 10,708 downwards.
ATCAAGGAGTTACTTATGTCGATAGTTAGTGCGATCATTCAACTGCTCGGCGGACTGGCAATGTTCCTGTATGGCATTGAGGTCATGGGTGATGGTCTTAAGAACAGCTCCGGTGCTGCATTAAAGCGTATACTGGAAAAGGTAACAGGCAATGTGCTTTTGGGTGTACTTACCGGCACGCTGGTAACTGCGGTCATCCAAAGCTCTACAGCAACGATTGTTCTTACGGTTGCGCTGATCGGCGCGGGTGTTTTGAACCTAAAGCAGGCGGTATCTATCGTGATGGGTGCCAATATCGGTACGACTGTTACTGCGCAGATCATTCGTCTTTCGGATATCGATGCGGGCAGCAACTGGTTCTTGATGCTCTTTGATACGGATACATTGGCACCGATCGCCATTGTGATCGGTATTATCCTGGTAATGTTTATTAAAACAAAGAAGGCAAAGACTGTTGGCGATATTTTCATCGGCTTTGGCATTTTGTTTGTTGGTTTGAATCTGATGACGGAGGGTGTCAAACCGCTGATCGGCTCGGAGGCCTTTGAAGCATTCCTTTCCTTCTTTAATAATCCCTTGCTTGGAATTCTGTTTGGTTTGGTCCTGACAGTGATCATTCAGAGTTCTTCTGCGGTAGTTGGTATGCTGCAGACTGTTGCCTCTGCGTCGGTTGCCTCGGGTGCAGCAGCAATTACTTTTTCGATGGCTTATCCTATTATCATGGGCATCAACCTGGGTACTTGTGTTACAACTGCTATGGTATGTTCCATCGGTACCTCCAAGGATGCCAAGCGCACCGGCGTGGTACACATCCTGTTTAACTCTATCGGTACGGTTCTGTTTTTGATCGTAATGACTGTTATGCAGCGTATGGCTGCGTTTGGGGAGTCGTTTTGGGTTGCTTCCATCGACAGCGGTGGAATTGCGAATTTCCAGACAGTTTTTAATTTGATCACAGCAATTGCGTTGCTGCCATTTACAAACCTGCTGGTAAAGATGTCCATGTGGATCGTGAAGGATGAAAAGGAAAAAGAGCCCAACCATCCTGCACTTCATACCCTGGACGAAAAGCTGTATATTTCTCCTGCTGTTGCGGTGGGCGAGGCAACAAAAGCTGTTTCGGCTATGGGTGCTATCGCCAGAGATAACTTTGCAAGAGGATGTAGTCAGCTGTTTAAGTATGAAGCAAATTTGCTGTCGGTTATAGATGAAAATGAAGATAGCCTGGACAATTTTGCTGACAGAGCCGACCGTTTTCTGATCGGTCTATCCAAGGTGGTTGAAAGCGAGGCAGATGACCGCCAGGTGGACATGCTTATGCAGACAGTTCCCAATTTTGAGCGTATTGGTGATTATGCAACCAATATGGTCGAGCTTTCTCAGCGTCTCCAGGCGGAAAATGCAAGCTTTTCCGACATGGCTAAGAAGGAACTGGATATTATTGTAACGGCAGTGAATGAAATATTGGACATAACTGTCCATGCATTTGCAACGGACGATGTTGAGAAGGTCAAGCTGGTCGAACCGCTGGAAGAGGTCATCGATGATATGGTGATGATTCTGAAGGACCGTCATACAAAGCGTCTGAAAAACGGCAGCTGTACGGTCAGCAGTGGCTTGGTCTTTATGGAATCGCTGACATATCTGGAGCGTGCGTCTGATCAGTGCTCCTCTATTGCGGTCATGATGCTCGCAAGAAAGAATGAAGCAATACTGCAGAATCATTATGAATATTTGCGTGAGATCCACGCCGGTAATGATGCAGCTTATATGGCCGAACTGGAAAGACGGCGCGAGCAGTATATTAAACCCTTAAAGGAAATACATGCATAATAATTTGCCCCCACCGATGGATCGGTGGGGGCGATGCTTTAGTAGTACAAAATGTCAGAATACTGAGGATAAGGCCAATAGGATTTTGCGGTAAGATCTTCTAACAGGTCTGCGTCCTTACGCACAGCCTGCATCACAGGTACGATCACATCACAATAATAGTCTGCTGCTTCTCTGCTTTCGCAGGGTACCTGCTGAAGCTGTGTGTTCAGCTTCTCGCACGCGCTGTACAGCGACGCACAGCAGTCGGACAGTTGCCTGACCAGAGCGCTTTCTACATCTGTGTTGATCTGTTTGCCCAGTGCCTGGCGCTTATTATTGATACTTCCTGCAAGGTCAGAGGAATACTTCAGTGCTGCGGGCAGGATCTGCTGCATCACCATATCCAGCATTGTGCGTGCCTCGATATTCACCAGCTTGTTGTAGGACTGCAGATGAATCTCGTATCTGGCGCGGAATTCAGATTCGGTAAATATGCCATGCTTGGTCACAAGATCAATGTTTTTGCGCGATACATATGCTGGTAATGCTTTTGCAGTGGTGGGCAGATTGCTCAGACCGCGTCTGGCGGCTTCCTCCTGCCATTCCTGCGAGTAACCGTTGCCGTTAAAAATGATCCTCTGGTGGGCTGTCAGTGTCTCACAGACCAGTTTTTGCAATGTGGCATCAAAATCTTCAGCACTTTCCAGAATATCCGCGAACTGGCTCAGTTCTTCTGCCATGATGGTGTTTAATGCGATGTTAGGACCGGCAATGGACTGGGAGGAACCGAGCATACGGAATTCGAATTTATTACCGGTAAAGGCAACGGGGGAGGTCCGGTTTCTGTCTGTGGTGTCTTTCGGTATCGACGGCAGGACATCCACACCGATCTGCATGATACTCTTTTCTGGATCCGTATAGTTTGTGCCGTTGATAATGGAATCGACTACGGCTGTCAGCTCATCACCCAGGAAGATGGAGATGATCGCAGGGGGTGCTTCCTGTGCGCCAAGACGGTGGTCGTTGCCGGCAAAGGCAACGGTACTGCGCAGGAAGTCTTGGTACTCGTCAACACCCTTGATAAAGGCCGCCAAAAAGACGAGAAACTGCGCGTTCTGACGGGGGGTATCACCGGGCTTAAAAAGGTTTCTGCCGGAATCTGTGCACAGCGACCAGTTATTGTGCTTGCCGGAGCCGTTTACCCCATGGAAGGGCTTCTCGTGGAGCAGACACACTAAATTATGCTTTGCAGCACACTTTTTCATGACCATCATGATCAGCTGGTTGGTATCGCAGGCGTTACTGGCATCGGTGAAGATGGGTGCAAGCTCGTGCTGACAAGGTGCGCCCTCGTTGTGTTTTGTTTTGGAGAGCACACCCAAACGCCATAGCTGTTCATCCAGGTCGTGCATAAAATTGGATACTCTGGTGCGGATCGTGCCGAAATAGTGATCGTCCAGCTCCTGTCCCTTTGGAGGCGCTGCGCCAAACAGGGTCCGACCGGTGAGGCGAAGATCCTCACGCTGTGCGTATATGGATTTGGGAATTAGGAAATATTCCTGTTCCGCACCGACTGAGACCTGAACGCGTTTTGTGTCCTCGTCGCCAAATAGCCGCAGAATGCGTACTGCTTCCCTTGAGACTTCGTCGATCGAGCGAAGCAGGGGTGTCTTCTTGTCCAGAGCCTCTCCGGTATAGGAGAAGAAGCAAGTGGGAATATAGAGGCTGCCGTCTTTTACAAAGGCAAAGGATGTAGGATCCCAAGCTGTGTATCCCCGTGCCTCAAAGGTCGCACGAAGACCGCCGGAAGGGAAGGAGGATGCATCCGGTTCACCCCGGACCAGTTCTTTTCCGGAGAACTCCATAATAACTCTACCGTCACCGGTGGGAGTTATAAACGAGTCATGTTTCTCGGCGGTGATACCGGTCATTGGCTGGAACCAGTGTGTATAATGGGTAGCACCTTTCTGTATTGCCCAGTCTTTCATAGCTTCCGCAATCTCGTTGGCTACGGATAGCTCTAATGCCGTGCCGTTTTGAATGCACTGTTTCCAAGCGTTAAAGATATCGTCTGACAAATATTGCTTCATCGTTGATTCGTTGAAGACATCGCTGCCGAATATTTCAGGAATGTGAACGAATTCGCTCATTTAGACCAATCCTTTCAAAATGAGTGGAATGTATAAAACCTCACTTTGAATTTTATGCGATTGAGACTAAAAAAGCAAGGGTTAAAATGCATAAATTCATTTCCCCGGGGGCGTACAGATTGTTCAATGCAACAAAACAAGTCCTCGCGGTATTATTTGGAAAGAAATTTGTTGTAATTTTGCAATTTGCGCGCTATAATACAAAAAACTGACTGGGTAGGTGTTATCAATGCTGCATTATTGCGAAGCTAGCAAAACGGAGCTTGAGCAGGAGTATCTGTGTGTCAAGGCACACTATGAAGCGTGTAAGGATCAGAAGCTACAGCTGAATATAGCTAGAGGTAAGCCATCCAAGCAGCAGCTGGATATCGTTAGTGATCTTCTTAAAACAGTTGTGTCTGCAGAGGATTGTCTTGCAGACGGTGTTGATGTGCGTAATTACGGAGAGCTTTCCGGTCTGCAGTGTGTGAAGGAATACTGGGCAGATATTCTCGGCTGCAAGCCTACGCAGGTATTTGCAGGAGGTACATCCAGCCTTAATATTATGTTTGATGTGATTGCCCGTGCGTATAGCCACGGTTTACTTCACAGCGAACGCCCTTGGTGCAAAGAGGAAAAAATTAAGTTTCTTTGCCCCAGCCCCGGTTATGACAGACATTTTTTGGTCACAGAGTTTTTTGGTGCGGAGCTGATCACAGTCCCGATGACATCGTCCGGACCGGATATGGATGCTGTGGAACAGCTGGTCAAAGACCCGCTTGTTAAGGGTATCTGGTGTGTGCCGAAATATTCCAACCCCGATGGAATTATTTATTCTGATGAAACGATCCGCCGGTTTGCTTCCTTAAAGCCTGCGGCGAAGGATTTTGTCATCATGTGGGATAACGCCTACTGTGTCCACGAGTTTGAAGGGGATTATGTGCCGTTTCCGGATATCATATCCCTTTGTGCGAACGCGGGTAATCCTGATATGGTTATTGAGTTTGCCTCTACCTCAAAGATCACTTTTGCCGGCGGTGGCATTTCCGCGATGGCATCCTCCGAAGCAAATATTGCGTACTTTAGCAAGCTGTTTGCAGTGCAGATGATCTCCCATGATAAGGTTAATCAGCTGCGCCATGTACGCTATCTTAGAGATAAGGAACATACCATTGAGATCATGAAGCTTCATGCTGAGGTGCTGGGACCGAAGTTTTCTGCTGTTTTTGATATTCTTGACAGGCAGATCATGCCCCTGGGTATTGCCCATTGGAACTGTCCCAAGGGTGGATATTTTGTCAGCTTCAATACGATGCCCGGGACCGCCAAGCGTGCCTTGGCGCTGTGTAAGGAAGCCGGCGTTGTTATGACCCCTGCCGGTGCAACCTATCCTTACGGCAAGGATCCCTATGACAGCAACATCCGTATAGCCCCCAGTCTTCCTCCGATTTCTGAGTTGGAAAAAGCCATGGATGTTTTTTGCACCTGTATCAAGCTGGCAGCTTTGGAAAAGCTTCTTGCCCAATAAATGAACAGATCAGCTGTAGCTTTGAACGCTGCAGCTGATTTTTATGCTGCTTGTGAAATGCTGATTTGTGTGATATACTAGCTGTGAGGTGAGCATTGTGCTGGAGAAACTGAGGAAAAAACCGGAAAATATTAGTAAATCATTGTTTATCTCGTTTTTGGCATCATGACCACAATTTTATATTATGTGGTATATTTTCCGCTTTTGAACCTGGCAGGGCAGTCAGCAGCCCTAAGAAACTGTAAATAAATAATGATCCCCCAGTCCAGCGTTTCTGCTGCACTGGGGGATCGTTTTGTCAGAAGGATACCTTGGGATCTTCGAATTCCCGTAGACGCTGTTCGTATGCATCCATAGCAGAATCCTGGTAGGCTGCCGGGGCATTTATGCCGCACAGGCTGACGAGATATTCGCTAAACAGCGGATTCAGAGGCAGAATAGGACCAAGCAGCTGGGTGCAGATAAGATTTTTTAACCGCATACCTTCGAGCTTGCTGTCTGGGTTGATCCCCTTGCCCCGGAGACATTTGATAAAGTACTGTCTGGAATTGTCTCCATACAGAAAACTAAACTGTGACCGAAAACCGACAATCTTCAGATCGTCCATTATACCGAGTACTTTTCCGTTATAGCGGTTAAACAGGTCGGTTTTTACGGTAAGATCAAACAGCCCAAGTCCGTCAATTTCAATTTCTTCTGTGACATAACGGATTTGCTTTGCAAAGATCTCACCGGCGTTTCCGGTCGCCAGAATGGGGACACCTGCATCAATCAGTGCCATAATGCGTTCCCTTAGAGGCAGCAGCTTGGCAATGACTCGCCGCTGTGTGGATTCGCTCATGCAGCCGATGTAGATCAGGTCCGGTGTATGCTCAGCAAAATAAGGCGTATCCTCAAGTCGGGTATAAATAAATTCTGCTTCCGGCAGCATCGCCTGCAGGTAGGTGGGATTTTGGCTGTCGCCGTACAGACCGCAGACCTCCTGGAATAAGATCTCAACAGTCATTCTCGGTCACCTCCGCGCCTTTCTGTATGAGCTTACGCTTTATAATGTTTGCCTCCCTGACCATATAAGGACCGTAGAGAACATAAATATCCTTAGATTGTGCGGTATCCAAGATATCCGCCCCACCGCTGGAGTCGTTTGTCATTTTAAGCTTGTGGGCAGGAACGCCGGCAATCTGTGCCCGTAAATACTGATCCTTGCATCTGGGACCGGAGAAGATGATCTGGTTGATAGAAGGGTCCTTCAGATAGGAATAATTGCTGTCAAAGAACCAGCAGGGGCTTTCAGAATCCTCAAAATTATCACCAACGAAGATGATCGCTTTGTTGCTTCCGGGACACTTGGAGACATAGCTGAAGCAGCGTGCGCAGGCAGTTGGATTCTGTCCCTTAGATAGCTGCATAGTGATAGTGAGGTCGCCGGATACAAGCTTGTCATAGCGTGTTTTTACGATCTTGCAGCGGTCAAAACCGGCGCGAATCTGCTCGTAGTGCAGACCAATACTGGTAAGGAGAGCAATCAAACCGCAGAAATTATAGAGATTAACGATATTATCGTTGATCAGATTGTAGACCTCGGATGTGCCGTGGTGCGCAACAGTGAAGGTGTTGTTTTCCCGGTCGATGGATGTGATCAAAAAGTCGGGGGTAGGGGAGGTAAAATCGCATTTTGTGCAGCGCATCCTGCCAATATGATTATATCGGATATATTCTGCTTCAAGCGTCGCACCGCACTGGGGACAGTATACGATATCCTGCAGATATTCAGGACCTTGTTCTCCGGATTTATCCACATCCAGACCAAAGTAGATACGATCCTGGTTGTTCGGAGCGAGAGTCGCACAGACCAGATCATCCGCGTTTAGGATGACCTTGGTGCTTGATGGCAACGCTTTGTTGATGATAAAGCTGATAAACTCGGTGTGGGCGTTGCGCGCCAGGGAGTCCCTCATAATGTTATTACAAATCAGATAGTCGGGCTTTAGATAGGGATAGATCCGCAGGGAACTGCGCTCATCCACCTCCAGGACGGCAATGTCCTTTGTAGGCTTGCCGGAAAAGGTCGCGTCCTCCATCAAGGCAGTTGCGATGCCTGCCTGAACATTGGAACCCAGGCTGTTGTTTGTCACCCTGTATCCGTTTTCCAGTAAAATGGAGTTAATTAAATTACTGACCGTAGTTTTTCCGTTCGTACCTGTTACAGCGATCACGGTTTTGGGCGGCTTGAGATTGCCGATAAAATCCTTGTCAATGGCAAGGGCAATCTTGCCGGGCAGATAGGATGCATTGCGCCCCAGAAGCTTTAACGCGGCAAGGGAGAGCTTGGCGGCAAGCATAGCAATATAAAAGCGTATTTTTCTCATAGTATTTTCATCCTAAGCCTGAAGGTTTATTTTGTAAAACTATATCATATTAAGTGATTAAAATCAAGACGCGCTAAATTTGTGTAGTGGGAATAATTTTAACGGAAGGCTTGCTTATAATGTTTTTTGTGTTATAATCCTTAGAAAGGAGATGGTTGTTTTGATTAAAATTACACTGCCACAGAATGGATCCGCAGTTAGCCTTCTTACAAGTAAGCAATATGACTTTATTCATGGCGCGGAACAGCGGGCAGCCGCACAGGGAAAGAAATTTGACTATCTAAACCTAGTTATCGAGGGTGAAGACGAGACTGCGCCTATGCCGGTGCACTTCGAATGGGAATCTGACAGGACGCACGAGACATATACACTTCAGATCGCTGAAGCTGAGGATTTCGTGTCCGCATACGAGGTCTGTACACAATTAACAAGTGCCGATGTATATAATTTGCTGCTGGGAATGAGATATTATGCCAGAGTATGCGCAGATGACGAATACAGCGATGTGATCACTTTTACGGTTGCTATGGAGCCACCGCGCAGTATGTATGTGCCGGGATTGGTGAATGTCCGTGATGTCGGCGGATGGGAGACGACCAGTGGAAAACGAATCCGTCAGGGTCTTCTGTACCGTGGATGTAAAATGAATTTGTGTGCAAAAAATAAACCGCCTCAGATCACTGAGGAAGGCAAGCAGGTAATGGTACAGCAGCTTAAGATCAAAACGGACATTGATCTGCGTGCGGACAGTATAGAAAAAATGAGAACAGGCGTTCTGGATGAATATGGTGTTCGTTATTGGATTCTTCCCTGCAAATCCTATGATGAGTTTCTGTGGGAAGAGTGCAGCGAAGGTAACAGGAGAATCTTTGAAGCGTTGGCAGATGAAGACAATTATCCGATCTATCTGCATTGCTGGGGAGGAGCAGACCGGACAAGCATGATCGTTTTCCTTTTGGGTGCGATCTTAGGCATGAGCGAGGAAGACATGCTCCTGGACTACGAATATACGAGCCTTGCTATTTGGGGTGTCCGGACAAGAAACGCAGAGGGGATGCACAACTTCAAAAAATCGCTGTCTGCGTTTGGTCCCTATGATGACTGGATCAATAATGTGATAAAGTATCTCTATTCCATCGGCGTAACAGATGAGCTAATGGATAAGATCCGTAAAATATTTTTACCATAAAAAACAGGTCATCCGCAATAGGATGACCTGTCAATGGTGCGAGAGATGGGACTCGAACCCACACGGCGAAACCACACGCACCTCAAACGTGCTTGTCTACCATTCCAACACTCTCGCGTAACACCGTGATATTATAACCTGTGCGATGGTTTTTGTCAATAGTTTCCCTTGGATATATTTTCTGCTCAATTTAACAGACTGAAAGGATGTTATGCGTAAATGATACGCTTTTTTGTAACACAGGAGGAGCTGCAGAAGGACTTTTTAGCGTTAACCGGCGAAAACGCGGCACACGCTAAGGTTTTGCGGCTGAAAAGCGGGGAGCAGGTGATGCTGTGCGACGGTGAAGGTAATGAATGCGTATGCACCGTCAGCGATGTTAGTCCCGGACAGATCAGTGTTGTGGTTACGGACAGGATAGCATCTGCCTCAGAGCCTTCTGTAAAAGTAAGCATCTATATGGCGTTTGCAAAGGGCGACAAGCTTGAACATGTGATTCAGAAGGCAACTGAGCTTGGCGCCTATGAGATCGTCGCGTTTCCTTCAGCGCGTTGTGTTTCAAAACCGGATGAAAAGAGCCTTGATAAGAAGCTTGTTCGGTGGCAGAAGATCGCGGCATCCGCTGCAGAGCAGTCCGGAAGGGGACGGATTCCATCGATCATTGTTATAAACAGCTATCATGAAGCCCTTGAACGGGCAATGATGGCGGATAGGGCGGTTCTGTTTTATGAGAATGAGCAGGCGCAGACACTGCAGATGGTTTTGCGCGCCGGTCCGTACGAATCGGTAAGTCTGGTCACAGGACCGGAGGGCGGACTGGAGCAAGGAGAGGTAGAAAAGGCTGCCCGGATGGGGCTGCAGATCTGCACACTGGGAAAACGAATCCTGCGCTGTGAGACAGCACCTCTTTGTGCGTTATCTGCGGTGATGTATGATGCCGGAGAATTTTGATTATTTAGATTACTTATGATATTTACTTCCTGCCTGTATCGTCTCTGCACGGTACAACTGCTCCAAGACCATAACACGGGCGAGATGATGCGGGAAGGTCATAGGGCTCATTGAGAGCTTGAAATCAGCACGCTGCTTCAGCTTTTCTGAAATACCAAAAGAAGAACCGATCAAGAAGCAGGCACTGCTTTTTCCGCTTAGCTTTACATCCGATAGTTTTTGTGCAAGCAATTCAGATGACAGCAGTTTGCCCTCCGGTGTTAGGACGCAAAACCAAGCACCCTTTGGAATCTTTTGACTGATCAGGTCTGCCTCCCTGTCAAGTCCTGCGCTGATCTCTGTGTGAGATGGCGCGTCAGGAAGACGGGTCTCCGGCAGCTCGATCAGCTTAAACTGACAGTAGCCCTTTAACCTTTTTTCATATTCCGCAACCGCGGATACATAAAATTTTTCCTTTAATTTTCCAACAGTTAGTAAGGTGATCTCAAACACGGAATCCCTCCTTTTTTGATAGTATAGCATGCTGCCTTGATAAAATCAATTCGGTTGATCATACTAAAGAGGGGTGAAAAAATGAAGAAGAAGGTACAGAGTGATCCGTTGGGTAGTTATACAGGGAGACCGCAGAATCCTTATGAAGTACCCGTACAGGATGCGGATGATCTCTAACAGTAAGAGGGTGGGTTAACAAAGAGAGAAAGGCCCGCTCTTTTTGTTTGTCGCGGTG
>JAZSHB010000001.1:0-11726 GCA_045533015.1 Faecousia sp. | reverse complement strand
AAAACGAGGGTAGCTTGTTAAGTCTACCACAACCGACTTCCCTTGTCAAGAACTTTTTTCTTTCCTCAACTTTTTTCTTTCAGCTTTTGGCAGACTTTTGCGCCCCCTGCCGGAAGCGCTCGCTTATAATAGCAAATCACTCCCCTGTTGTCAAGGGTTATTTACAAATTTTTACAAAAAATTAGAGCCCTCAAATGAGGGCTCCAAAATATAATTTGGTAAGATCACTGGGCATCTTCGATCAGACCGTAGCCACCGTCGTTTCTGCGGTAAACAACAGCAAATGCGCCATCGTTATCTGCATCACGGAAGGCAAAGAAGTTATGCTCCAGCAGATTCATCTGCAGCACCGCCTCATCCCGGGTCATGGGTGTGAAATAAAAACGCTTGATCCGGACCAGATCCAGGCTGTCCTCAGGCTCTTCCTGGGCAAAGGAGGTCTCCTCCACCGTGCGGCTGAAGGCATCCTGGCGCAAGCGGCGTGCCAGACGGGTCTTATTCTTGCGAATTTGTCCCTCGATGGTACCCACAGCTGCATCAATGGATGCAAACATATCAGAAGTGCTCTCATGCGCCCGGAACCAGGTGCCTGCACCGCGCACGGTCAGCTCCACATTGTTCCGGTTTTTCTCTACAGAAAATACGACAAGTGCCTGCGCATCCTCCTCAAAATACCGTGCCAGCTTCATTACCTTTTTCTCAGCATAAGCATGGACATTATCGGGCAATCTGACTTTCTTTTCACTAAACTGAAACTTCATACGCGGCAACTCCTTTCGTTTCACCGGTTTCCGGTGTACTTATATTATACCACGATTGCGGTATATAGACAAGGGGGTTACGCCTGGGTCTCATCTTCTTCGTCTAAAAGCTCCATCATTGTTAAATTATAGATATTTTCCGCCTTGCGTTCGAACAGCTTACACAGACGAATCGCCTGCCTCTGATCCGGCGCGGACAGCTCCAGGGTCATTAAGTTGCTGATCTCATCGTCCAGTTCCATGACGACACTGTATTCACCGTTTTCTCTGGGGTTGATGCGGGTCTTCACAAAGCTTTGGCGGCGCAGCTGCCGATTGAACCGGGCAACCGCATTTTCCGCCCGCTGTCTGACCGTGAACGCCACGGAGTCTTCCGTGATCGCGCCATCCTGTTTTCCCTTCCCGGTAATGGCGTAACGCCCGTCCTCCAGCTTTTCCAGATGTCCGGAAGCGACCAGTTCCGGGATAGCCGTACATACATCAAAATAGCTCAGACATTCGTCCTGATAGCAAAGCTCATATATCTCCTGTTCTGTCAGCGGATAGTTTGTCCGCGCGGTGACAAACAAAATCAAAACCTTAACATCCATCATATCATGGATAAAACCATGTCGCTTCATTTCGTTCACCTCTTACTTCTATTATACAAAAACAGCGCAAAAAATCAAGCACAACCCGTGCCCCAGCTACATATTCTGGCACGAAAGGGTGATTTATATGAACGGTCATATTTTTTATTCTGCCGGGCATACCGATGCCCTGGACTACGCAGTTAACATGCTCCAGCAGAAGGGCTGTCAGTTTGCCGCCGCACCGGTTGGCGCAGTCACCGACCTGCTACTGGGCGTTCCCTGTCAGCAGACAGATGCTGATTTACAAAAACTGCTCACGCAGCTGCCAAAGAATATTACCGTCTTCGGTGGCAATCTGCAGCATCCCTGTCTCAATGGTTATAAAACCGCAGATCTTTTGCGTGATCCCGTCTATCTTTCAGAAAACGCCTATATTACCGCCCACTGCGCCATGAATCTTGCCGGCGCAAAGCTGCCGGTGACCTGGAAAGGCTGTCATGTGCTGGTAATAGGCTGGGGTCGCATCGGCAAGTGTCTTGCCCACATGCTCAAAAAAGCAGGTGCCGTTGTCACAGTTGCCGCGCGGAAGGAAGCTGACCGGGCAATGCTGCTGGCGTTGGGCTATGACACCGCGGACATTGCCGGGCTGGACTACAGTCTGCTCCGCTATCGGGTGATCTTCAATACCGTTCCCGTAACAGTCCTACCGGAGGAGGCTGTGCAGTACTGCCGGGAAGATTGTTTGAAGATCGACCTTGCTTCCGTCTTAGGTATCGTCGGTGACGACGTAATATGGGCAAGAGGTCTTCCCAACAAGAGCGCTCCGGAATCTTCCGGCACACTGATTGCAAATACAGTCCTGAGAATGCTTGTGAAAGGAGTATAGCATGAACATCGGGTTTGCCATGTGCGGTTCTTTCTGTACCTTCGACGCTGTTTTCCCGGCAATGGAAGCCGTGGCGGCGATACATTCTGTTTTTCCAATTTTTTCAGGCGCATCGTGCAGCATTGACAGCCGCTTCGGTAGTGCCCAGGATCATATGCAAAGGGTCACCCAGATATGCGGACGCGCACCTCTGCATTCCATTGAAGCGGTAGAGCCCATCGGTCCAAAAAAGCTGCTGGACGCACTGGTGATCGCTCCCTGCACCGGCAACACCTTGGCAAAGCTTGCCCACAGCATTGCCGACGGACCGGTAACTATGGCTGCCAAAAGTCACCTGCGCAACGGTCGTCCGGTTTTGCTGGCTGTTTCCACCAATGATGCCCTCGCCGGTGCGGCAGAAAACATCGGAAAGCTGTTGGGGCGAAAACATTATTTCTTTGTCCCCTTTGGGCAGGATGATCCGCAGAAAAAGCCAACCAGTATGGTGGCGGATTTTTCACTACTGCCACAGGCTTTGGCGCTTGCGCTGGAACACAAGCAGCTGCAGCCGATTCTTTTGTAAAAAAGGCACCCTGTATCCGATACAGGGTGCCTTTTTAATGAAAATCGGAGTTTTCGTCATGGGTCAGCTCGCCGTTACCGCTGACAGGAATCGTCTCTCCAAGGTATGTAGGCTCCGGCTGCAGAATCGCCATGCCAAAATCCTTGATCCGCGCCAATATCTCCCGAACATCTCTGGCAAGCTGTCCGCTGTACTGGCGGTAGTCAGCTGCTACGCCGTAGGCTTCCACGCCCAGGGCTTTGGCAATGTACAGCGCCCGGTACAGGTGGTAGCGCTGGGTGACGATGATTATCTTATCCGCACCGAAGATCTCCTTCGCCCGATACACGGTCTCATAGGTAGAAAAGCCGGCGTGGTCCATAAATACATCCTCCGAGGGAACACCCGCCTCTACCGCAAAGCGCTTCATGGCATCCACCTCGTCATACTGGTCCGTGCCGTGGTCTCCACTGACCAAAAGTTTTGGCGCTGCCCCCATTTCATAAAGTGCTACGCCCCGCTTCAGCCGATCCTCCAGCATATGGCTGGGCGTACCGTCGCTGCGCACCTGGCATCCCAGCACCACGACGCAGTCCACTCCCGAAAGTGCGGCTGCCTGCTCCTCGGTCAATATCCGCCCGTTTGTACTGCCGGTGACCCACAGATTGATCCCCAGCACCGCAACTGTCCCCAAAAGAACAATGCTCAGCACAGCACAGACCAACGCTTTCTTCTTTTTCTTTAGCTTCACTGCGTATCCCTCCCGGCGGTTTTTTATATTGTACCTTAAGTCGGCTATGACAGTCAAGAGATAATACAAACGGACACCCCCCAGAGGGGTGTCCCTACAGGCAATGAGTGAAAAAGGAGCTGCGGTGCAGCTCCTTTTGGTTCTTATTCGTTTCCGGCATCCTCCGGGAAGGCATACCGCGCCCGGTACTTTTTGAACTGCTCGGAGAACTGGGCGCTCTCCCGCAGCTCGCCTGCCTTCAGTGCGTTCAAATATTCATGTGCCTCCAGCTTACCTTCTGCCACCTGAAGCATTTCCACAGCTACATTGGAGCAATGGTCTGCGCTGCGCTCGTAAGCCGTCAGCAGATCCTCCAGAACAAAGCCGTACTCCACGGTACACAGACCGTCACGGAGTCTGCGCACATGGCGGGACTTGACCTCCTTGACCAGCGCATCGACTACCTGCTCCTGGGGCTCGACCTTCATCGCCTGCTGTAGATCGTTACTGGTATATGCAGACACCGTATGTTTGATCGTATCCATAACCGCCTTTTCCAGCACCTCCAGCTCCTGCTGTGCCTGCTGGGAAAAACGGATGTTCTTCTGGTGCATTTCCTGTCCTGCCTTGGCAATGGATACAGCATGGTCAGCAATGCGCTCGATATCGCTGATAGTATACAGCAAGGTATTCAATGCACGCCCGGGCTCTACGCCCAGCTTCTTGCCTGTAAGCTTGACCAGATAGCTGCCAAGGGCATCCTCGTAGCGGTCGGTTTCATCCTCCAGCTGGCGGACCTTTTCCAGCCCTGCGTCCGTATATTTGTGCGTCAAACCAATCGCAAGCTCCATGGCTTCCGCAGAGGCAGCCGCCATTCTGCCGGCGATCTGCTGCGCACGCTGGATCGCGACCGCAGGGGTCGCCAGCAAACGACCGTCCAGCAGTTCGGTCTTCTCCTGCTCTTTTACATCCGGCACGATCAGATATGCCAGCTTGACCAGAAGTCCGTTCATAGGCATCAGCACCGCCGTTGCTGCAATATTGAAGCAGGTGTGGATGACTGCGATATTCCATGCGCTGGCTGCGCCCGACAGGAACTTCCAGTCAATGAACAGACCCAGACCGTAGAATACGACAACAAAGATCAGCACGCCTACCACATTGAACAGCAGGTGGACCATCGCGGTGCGGCGGGCATTGCGGTTCGCACCGATCGCGCCCATCAGCGCCGTAATACAAGTACCGATATTCTGACCCAGAATAATGGGAAGTGCCGCGCCGTAGGTAACCACACCGGTGGCACACAGTCCCTGCAGAATACCAATAGAAGCAGAAGAGGACTGGATGACGGCTGTCAGCACAGCGCCAAACAGAATACCCACGATCGGGTTGCTAAAGGAGATCATCAGCTCAGCAAACCATGCTTCATGCTTCAAAAACGCCATGGAATCGCCCATGATATCCATACCAGTCATCAGCGCCAGGAAGCCCAGCATGATCACGCCGATACCCTTTTTCTTTTCGCTTTTTGTGAACATGAACAGCACGATACCTACTGTGCCGATCACAGGTGCCAGGGTAGAGGGCTTGAACAGCTGAACCAGGAAACTGTCACCCTCCAATCCGCTGAGGGACAGAATCCACGCTGTGATCGTGGTGCCGATATTAGAGCCCATGATCACGCCTCCTGCCTGCTTCAGGGTCATAATGCCGGAGTTTACAAAACCAACGACCATGACGGTGGTTGCCGAAGAGGACTGAATCACCGCTGTGACTGCCATGCCCAACAAAAAGCCCTTCCAGACAGTTCCACTCATTTTCGCCAGTATCGTCTGCAGCTTGCCACCTGCCTGACGCTCCAGCGCTTTGCCCATGGTATCCATGCCGAACAGGAATAGTGCCAGTCCGCCCAGCAGGGAGATCACATTAAAAATGTAGGTAGTCATATTGCTTGCATATCTCCTTTGGGAAAATTTACTGATTTCTACAGATTACATTATAATTGCCGACAATTGTAAATTCCACTCACCTTGTGAAAAAACTATGTAAAATCCATGTAAAATCCGCACCTTCTTCCGAAGGTGCGGTATTTTCAGAATATAACTTTGATCGTTGTTCCCTTGCCGGGAGCACTTTCCAGCTCCAATTTGGCGTTATGGTACGCAGCTGCATGCTTGACGATGGAAAGCCCCAGTCCTGTACCGCCGGATGCCTTGGAATGACTCTTGTCCACCCGGTAAAAGCGTTCAAATATCCGCTGCTGATGCTCTTCCGGAATGCCAATGCCGGTATCGGACACAGTCAGCACACGATCAGACACCGACACCTCTATCCTGCCGCCGGGGATATTGTATTGCATGGCGTTGTCACATAGATTGTAGACGATCTCATAGAGCATTCTGCGCACACCTGTAACAGCAAAGCCCGTACCCGCCACATGGAAGGATACATCCTTCGCTTTCGCCGCAGTCTGCAGTGTCTGCACCGTTTCCTGCGCCAGAGCAAGCATATCCACCTGTTCCGTAGGCATCGGCACGCCCTCGTCCAGCTGGGACAGACGAATGATATCCTCTACCAGATTCACAAGTCTCTGCGCCTCCTGCCGGATATGCCCGACGAACCGGGACATATCCTCCGGCTTTACCATGCCGTTTTCCAGTAGCTCAGCGCTTCCCATAATAGACTGCAGGGGTGTCTTCAGTTCATGGGAAACATTTGCAGAAAATTCACGCCGTGTCTGCTCCATCAAGCGCTGCTGGGTGATATCAAAAGCCAGGATTACAGCACCAATCACATTGCCCTGAGAGCAGATACGGTCAACCGTTATCTGATACTCCAGCCCATTGCGGCAAATATGCAGCTCAGCGGAGCCCTCTAAATAGGCTCTGTTGACCGTGTTGCGCATCGGGGCGCTTCCGTCAATTGCAAACAGGTCTCTTCCCACTGCACTGCTGTCCGCTTCAAATATTCTTTTTGCCGCGGGGTTGATGCTCAGAATCAGCCCTTTCTTATCCAGGACGATCAGACCCTCACTCATGTTCCCGATGATCTGCTCAAATTCATCTGTCTTTTGCCGCAGTGCTCCCATATTGGCATTGATCTGCAGATGCTGCTGGTTGATACGCCGCAGCAACGGGGAAAGCTCCTCGTATGTATCATTATCCAGCGGATGCTCCAGGTCCAGCTTGTTCAGCGGTTCCACGATCCGTTTTGCCATCCGGTGAGACAAAACAGCCGATAAAATGATCGCTACAAAAATGATCACACAGATGGGTTGCAGCATCCCCAACACCAATGTCGCGGTAGTGACGCTGCTGACCGACACACGCAAAACTGTACCGTCGGCTAATTTGACTGCTTCATATAAGGTCTTTTCTGTCAGCGTAGCAGAATAACGCCGGGCGCTGCCGCTTCCGGTTTCCAGCGCCTGCCGGATCTCCTCACGGTCTGCATGGTTTTCCATAGCAGTCTCATCCGCCTGGGTATCGTAGATAACTGTTCCGTCTGCCTGCACCCAGGTAATCCGAAATCGCCCCGGGTCCACCCCCTGCAAATAAGAAAGACCCTGCCGTTCCGTCGCTGTGGCAGTCAGGTTCAACTCATCCTTCAGTTGCCTGACCTGCACCCCATCAAAGTAGTCATAGCAGATTCCCACGATCACGCCCAGACAGCACAACAACACCACCACAGCCACAAATACCGTGGAACGGAAAATTTTACCTGTCATGCTTTGCCTCCAGCCGATAACCCACATTACGCACGGTTTCTATGTATTTTCCGTAATCTCCCAGCTTCTGCCGCAAGGTGCGGATATGCATATCCACTGTACGGGTCTCCCCCAGATAATCCATGTCCCAGACCGTCTCCAGCAGCTGCTCTCTGGTGAACGCCATACCCGGATGGGACAAGAACAGACGCAGCAGCTCATATTCCTTGTAGGTGAGCATAATGCGGGTGTTATCCGCGGTAACTGTATGTTCATCCAAATTCAGAACCAGACCTTCCAGCTTCAAAAGGTGGCTGGCAGGACTTGGGGCGCAGCGGCGCAGCACCGCCTTAACTCTGGACACCATCTCCATCATACCAAAAGGCTTGACCAGATAGTCATCCGCACCCAGATCCAGGCTCTGTATCTTATCAAACTCCGCACCCTTTGCTGTCGCCATGATCACAGGGATGCTGCAAAAAGCATCGCTTGCTTTCATGCGCGTCAGCAGCTCCACTCCGTCCGGACCGGGCAGCATCACATCCAGCAGCACCAGCTGGGGCTTTTCCGTCTGCAGCGCCTCCCAAAAGGAATCTCCCGTTTCGAAGCCCCTTGCCTCGAAGCCCGTGGAGCGCAGGGCATAGATTTCAATATCCCGGATACTGGGATCGTCTTCCACACACCAGATCATCCTTTATCCCTCCTTATGCACCGACCGTTGGGAATACCGGTAAAACAGTTTATATACTCTCAAAATACCGCTAAACCGCAAAAAGGTCAAGAAAAATCTCAAAGGGCACCCAAACGGTGCCCTTTGTATCAATTATTCAACCGTAACAGATTTTGCCAGATTTCTCGGCTTATCCACATCGCAGCCCCGGTTGACTGCCATATAGTAAGCAAATACCTGCAACGGGATCAGGCTCAGACTCGGCTGGAGCATGGGATGCACTCTGGGTACGGTGATAAAGCTCTGGGTGACCTTTCCGGTCTCCTCCTCCAGCCCCTCCAAAGTAATGCACAGTACATCTGCACCTCTGGCGCTGACCTCCCGGACATTGGCGATGGTCTTATCAAACAGCGGCTCGATGGTCGCCAGTGCCACAACCAGCGTCCCGTCCTCAATGAGCGAGATCGGACCGTGTTTCAGCTCTCCGGCAGGATATGCCTCACTATGCAGGTAAGCGATCTCCTTGAGCTTCAGGCTGCCTTCCAGGCACACAGCACTGTCCAGATTTCTTCCGATATAAAAAGCATCCCGGTTTCCATAGTAGCGGCTGGCATAATACTGGCACTTGCGCAGATTCTCCTCGCTGAGCACCTGACTGATCGCCTCCGGCAGCTGCTCCAGGGCTGCCACCAGCTCCTGACACGCCTCGTCGGTCATCGTCCCCAATTCCTTCGCCATGTGGGCTGTAAGCAGGTAAACCACCGCCAGCTGGGTAGAAAACGCCTTGGTCGTCGCCACAGCGATCTCCGGACCTGCCCAGGTATAGATCACCTGGTCGGCAAGCTTGGAAATAGCAGAGCCTACCACATTAACGATCGCCAGCGTATGGCAACCCCGGCGCTTCGCCTCCCGGAGCGCTGCCAGGGTATCGGCTGTTTCCCCGGACTGGCTGATGATGATAACCAGATTGCTTTCATCGACCACCGGATCAGCGTAGCGGAATTCCGATGCCATCACCGCTTCTGTAGGGATACGGCACGCCTTTTCGATCATGTATTTGGCAAGGACCGAAACATAGTAGGCAGAGCCGCACGCCACCAGGTAGACCTTACGCAGCTTTTTGAGCATTTCTTCAGGAAGGGTAACACCATCGAGACACACCTTCCCCTCTGCCAGTCTGGGACTGACCGTGTCCCGCACAGCCTTGGGCTGCTCCATGATCTCTTTGAGCATAAAATGCTCGTACCCGCCCCGTTCCGCGGCAGAAAGCTCCCATGTGACCGTTTCCCGCTTTTTTTCCACCGGCTCGCCCAACGCATTGTAAAACCGCACTGTATCTGCGTTGAACACCGCCATCTCGCCATCGTCCATATAAGCAACGGTCCTGGTGTATTTGAGGATCGCCGGCACATCGGAGGCAACAAAATTTTCACCATCTCCAAAACCGAAGATCAAAGGCGAATCCTTCTTCACCGCCACCACTGTCCCTGGTTGATCCACACACATGATTCCCAGCGCAAAGCTGCCCTCCAGCCGCGCAAGGGCATGACGCACGGCTGCAATAAAATCCTTTTCCTTTTCATAAAACCAACCCACCAGATTGGCGACTACCTCCGTGTCCGTTTCCGAATGAAACCGGATACCCTTTGCCATCAGCTGCTCCCGCAGCCGTGCCTCATTTTCAATAATACCGTTATGCACCAGGGATATCTTTCCGGAATCGGACAGATGAGGGTGGCTGTTGGTATCAGAAGGCGCCCCGTGGGTCGCCCACCGGGTATGCCCAATTCCGACACAGCCTCCCACCGCATTACCGCCATCGGTCATATCCCAAAGGGTCTGCAGTCTGCCCTTCGCCTTCACTACCTGCAGCCCATCGTGCCCATAAACACAGATGCCGGCAGAATCATAGCCCCGGTATTCCAGCTTGGACAGTCCCTCAAGGAGCACCGGGGCAGCTTGCTCACTTCCTGCATATCCGACGATTCCACACATAAGTTTACCTCCGTTGTTTCATGTTTGCTTGTATTTTATTATATTTCTGCTCAAATTTCAACTGGTAATTGATTTCTGTGTAAAAAAATGACCAATGATCGCTAATGCTGTCATTGGTCAATAAAATTGAGCTGTCCGAACTGCAGCAAGGAAAGCACCTTCAGTGCGTCCGTCCCGACCGGCTGCGCACCCATGTGCATCAGCTCCCGGACCGCAGCGCTGTTATCGTCAAAGCAAAATAAAGGACTGTATCCGAAACGCAGATTTTGCCTGCTTCCTTCCCATGTGCCGCCACGACCGAGGGTGCATTGAGCAACAAAGGTCTTTTCTCCCAGGCTGTGGATCACCTGGTTTCTGCGCAGCGCACGCTGGGCGGTAAAGGGCTGATCATAGCTGTCTTCAGAAAGATATAAAACATTCCTTTGCAGCGGACGCTTTGCCAGAGCATCCGGCACAACACAGATCACGCTTCCTCCATGCTCCAGGCAGCTGTCCTGCGCCTGTCGGTCCGCACCACGGGCATCGCCGGAAACAAGGACATATCCCTGAAGCGCTGCCTGCTTTCCCACTTCCCGGGCAAACGCACGGTTATCCTCCCGCAGCTCCCGGCTTCCCACCAACGCAATGGCAGGCTTTTGCAAGAGAGTAACATCTCCCTTGCTCCACAAAACGCCCGGTGCGGCCAGCCCCAGGCGCTTGCGTACGCTGACCGGATACGCCGGACTGACACGGGTAATGGGAACACAGTCCTGCCGCCGCCCCTTTTCCAGATACCACAGCAGCTGATCCTTCCGGGATAGCAGCTGCTCGATCCGCCTGGCAACTGCCCGGTCACAGCCCAGCGCCAGCAGGTCCTGCTCGGTAAGCTCCCGGTCCTGGACAGGGCGCTCCATTTGTCTTGCGCGGACAGTCAGCTCCCGGAACTGGGCAACGGTAAGCGGTCTTTGCTCCGGGTCTCCCAAATAGCCTGTCAGCAGCAGGAACCCTTCTTCCCGGGCGGTCAACGAACACGCCTCTTGACCGGGGCAGCAGGCTTGATCTGATCCTGCGTCAGACTTCCATCCGCACCCAGGACCATGGGAATAATACTGTAATTGGAGTATTTTGCGATCTCGTCCAGCTTCGCCTTTTCCGGAAAATTCCCGATAATGGAATATGCTACGCCCTTGCGCTTGGCTCTGCCGGTCCTGCCGATGCGATGAACGTAGTACTCGTTTTCTGCAGGCACATCAAAATTCACCACGCAGTCCACATCGTCCACATCGATACCCCGGGACGCAACATCCGTGGCGATCAGGATCGCAAGCTTGCCCTCCCGATACTGCTGCATCGTTTTTTCCCGCTGGCTCTGGCGGATATCTCCGTGGATGCACTGGCAATCAGCACCGGCACGCTGGAAATCATCGCACAGCCGCTGGCACATATGCTTCGTGTTGCAGAAGATCATCACCCGTTCAAATCCCTGGGTGCGAATCAGCCGCAGGGTGGTCTCCGCTTTTTCCAGGGGTGAGACGGTAATACTGTACTGGTCGATATCGGGTCTGTCCTCCTGCTTTGGCTCCACAGTGATCTCCACCTCATCGCGCTGATACATCCAGGACACCGTCATGACCTCCTGGGAGATCGTAGCGGAAAACAACCCCAGATTGCGGCGGTTCTTGACCTTTTCTATAATACGGGTCACATCCTTGAAAAAGCCCATGTCCAGCATCCGGTCCGCCTCATCCAGGACGACAGTTTGAATTTTGTCCAGACGGATATTTTTCCGATTATAATGATCCATGACCCGACCAGGAGTCGCCACCACGATCTGGGGCTTCTTTTCCAGCTGTTTTGCCTGTCCGACGATTCCTGCGCCGCCGTAA
>JAZSHB010000086.1:0-7184 GCA_045533015.1 Faecousia sp. | reverse complement strand
CCCTGTCCACCTGGTCGAACATGCCCTCTTTATACTGATGCTTGACACCCAGCTGGTAGCCGTAAGCCTTGCCAATGGTGCCGTCCTCCCCCGCCCATTCGTCCCAGACATGGCTTCCCAGGTCCTCGATGCGATTGGACTTCTTCTGCCAGATCCACAGCAGCTCATCCAGGGCGCTTTTCCAGTAGGTGCGGCGCAGGGTCATGATGGGAAATTCCTCTTTCAGGTCATAGCGGTTTACAACACCGAACTTCTTGACCGTATGGGCGGGGGTGCCGTCTGCCCATCTGGGACGCACCTCCAGGTCCGTATCATAAAAGCCGTTCTGCAGGATATCCAGACAGGTCGCCCGGTACAGTTCGTCTGCTCTGCTCATAATCTTTCTCCTTTATTGTATATTTTGATAGTAATTCGATGTTAAAAGCAGGTTGCTCATACGGATATATTCCTGGGTCAGCCGGGACATTTCATCCAGCCAGTCATCGGTGATCACAATTTCCTCTGAATTGTGTAATATCTCCGACTTGCCGCCGGTACCCACCCGGCAGACAACGCCCCTGCAGATCCAGCTGCCATCCGGAAACAGCGCATATCCTTCATAACCGGGATCAAAGGCATCCTGTCCCAGGTAGCTGTAGGGGCTGTCATAGCCTAGCAAATTGAGCATCGTGGGAAGAAAATCCGAAGTATTCAGCGTCTTATCCACCCTTATGGCAGGACCGTCAGAAGCCCAGACAAAGCATGGCGTTTTTTCCAGCAGCAGGTCCTGGTCGGTTCCGGAAAGCGCATACAGCTCCTCGGTGTTTTTATAGCCATAGGTATAATGATCGGTGACACCGATAATGACCGTGTTTTCCAGCTGCCCCTTTTTCTCCAGCTCCGTCAGCAGCCGTGCGAACATATCATCCACCAGCTTTGCCTTGACCCTTGCGCAGTCCTCCTCTTGGCTGGCGTACTTGCCCCGGTATTGGGGATACTGCTTCAGCGCGTAATTGCTCAAAACCTCATTGTAGGTGTAGCTCAGATGGGCAGATCGGGTGATGATGGTGTTCAGAGTTTTTCCCTCCCGGAAAAACAGTTCATTCAACTGTGGGATATCAAACAGCACACTGTCATCATACAAGCGGTCCTTTTCGGAAACATAATCTGCATAGCAATTGTACGCCTCATAGCCCATTGCCACCTCGAACACCCCACGGCTGTAAAATTCCGGCGTGTTGTAGTGGAACACCTGGGTCGAGTAGCCGTTATCCGTTGCCTGGGCGGCAAAGGATTGGCTAAAATCGTTCGTCACATAATTGAATACATATTTTCCGTTTGTTGGCAAATAAATTCCGGTATTGACGCAAAATTCCGAATTGATAGTCCGTGCCGTTCCGTAACCGGGCGTGTAAAACTGCGTAAAATTGATGCCTTCCGCCATAAGCCGATAAAGGGTGGGCGTGTCCTCCTGGGTGATCATCCAGTCATCCATAGATTCCATTAAGACAAGGACCACATTTTTATCCGCAAACACGCCTGTCATTTCGTTATCCGCATGCACGCCCCGGGCAGTAAAATATTCGTCCAGCTGCTTTGTCTGCTCTGCCAGCTCACTGCGGTACGCCGGTGTCAGCGGATAAATAAGATGCTTCCATGTATCCCGGAAGGTCAGCTGGTATACACCACAGATGTCGTAAACATTGCGGGCATCATACATCGTATGATAGGTCGCCCGGTAGGACGAGGACTGCCCGTATTCCGACCGTGTGCCCCAGACATCCAGGTCTCTGAGAAATACCAACTCCGGCAAAAAGCACAAAACGATCACCGGAACAGCCACCGCTGTCAAAATTATCCAGCGTTTGGGACAGGTTTTGGGAAACCTCCAGATCAGCACCGCACCCAGTCCCAGGAGCAGGAAGCCGCCGATCCACCAAAAAACCGGAAACGCGCTAAGAATATCTGTCAGATAATCGGCACCTTCGCCGGCATAAAACATATCCGTCAGCCACATCATCCGGTCAAAAACGCTGTCATATGCGATCTGCGCCAAGGTCCACAGAAGAATCACATAATAGGTGATTCCAAAAAAAATGCGTCCGGCAAGCCGGGGCAGCACCAGACAGAGGGCTGCCAACAGCATCCCCCAGCACAACCCAAAGGCAAGGGGTGCTGTCTCACCCGGCTCCAAAAGCAGAAACGCCAGCAGCTCTACCAAAAAGTACGCCGCTGTCAACGGCAGCAGCCGTTTGAGAAAAGTGCCGAGCAATTTCAGAATTTTCTTAAATTGTGATGTATCCAAGCCAGTGCCTCCAAAAATGCGGTATGTCGGTCTTCCCCTTTTCTCTTCTTTCGTTATAGTATAGCATAACTTCTTTTCCTTGTCCACAAATTCCGTCTCCGGAAGACATGAAAAAGCCCCACAGCTCGAGAGCTGCAGGGCTTTCTGTCAATCTGTATAGCTGGACTGGGTAACCTCAAAAGGTTTTTCCAGGGCTGTGTTAACCACTTCTTTAATCACTTCTTTATTTGCGTCGGAAAGGCTTAGCCACTGGGTAACCTGCGTTAAATTGATCGTTGACAAGGGCTTATCTGTCAGCGTTGCAAACAGCGTGTAGCCTGCGATCACCTTGCCCAGATCATTCAGGTGATAGGTATCCTCTGTCAGATAGTCACCAAAGTAGCTGGTACGGGCATTCTGAATCGCCGTTCCTGTAGGAACGATCGCATCGATATCCTCTCTGGGTACGATCAAATCGTTGACTACCTTCACCAGCGTATCGTACATCAGCATCTGATCTGAGCCGAAGTTATCTCTGAATACTTCCTGGGTAGAATCGCTCTGGTATGCCCATGTCATATTCCAGATGATCTTTGCGTCTGTGTTGGTCTTATTCTCTTTGATATAAGCGATCAGCTGATCCACATAGTCTTCATAAGTTTCTGCAAGTGCAGACTCTGCCGCACTTTGCTGGATAAAGATAATATCCCAGTCTTCATCCAGAATGCCCTCGATCATGGAAACATTTTCCTTTGTAATCCATTCGCCGCTGTTATTTTTATAGTATGTATACTCTGCTTTGTTCGTCAGGGCATTGTTCACATGACGCTTCAGGGTGCAAGCACCGAAATACAGTCTTCCCACCACAACATCGGTCATCCCCTGCGCCGTTGCAATATCGTACAAATATTCTGTGGTGTTGACACCAAAGCTGCTGGTGATCGCAAGCAGCTTCAGCGTATTTTCATCCCTTACGACTGCATTGTCGCCAAGGGGTTTTTCCGCTTCCTTACCGCCGGCACAGGCACAGAGCGTTAGCAGCATTGTAACACACAGCAGCAAACTGATCCATTTTTTCATATAGATTCTCCTTTTTAACAGTTTATATCTATCATATTACGCTTGACCTGTTCGAAAGTAAAATATATAATTAATATACATTCTATAACTTACGGTTATAACAAGGGTGAGGTTTCATTTATGGATCTGAACAAGCTATACTATTTTTACACCATTGCCAAGCACCAGCATGTAACCCGTGCGGCAGAGGAATTGCGCATCGCCCAGCCTGCACTTTCCAAAGCCATGCGGCTATTGGAGCAGGATTTGGGCATACCTCTTTTCGTAAGGAAAAAGCGTGGCATCGCGCTGACGCCATACGGGCAGCACTTAAAAGATCGCCTGGATGGGGTTTTTCAGGTACTTAACCATATCCCAGCCGAATTGGAGCAGCTGAAGCAACGGCAGATGCATACCGTCAAGCTCAATGTGCAGATGGCCTCGCTCATCGTAACGGAAGCGATCATGCGCTATAAAATGCAAAATAGCCAGGTCATTTTTCAGGTTGTCCAAAATCAGGACTCTCCGGACTGTGATATTTCTGTAGTCTCCGGCGATGTGGCAAAACTGCCTGCCTTCGCCCTGCAGCACAGTATTATGGAAGATATCTTTCTGGCAGTGCCCCAGGACTCCAGTTACGCTCTGTTGGATGCCATTGATCTGCGCAGCGTAAAGGACGAGTGGTTTATTTCCATCTCCTCTGCCCGGCAGTTCCGCACGATCTGCGATCAGGTCTGTCTAAACGCCGGCTTCAAACCGAACATTATCTTCGAATCCGATGCGCCTATTGCCGTTAGAAATCTTATCAGCGCCGGCAACGGAATCGGTTTTTGGCCTGCCTTCTCCTTCGGTCCTGTTTCAGAAAACATCAAGCTGCTGCCCATTCTCCAGTCACCATGCCAACGAAAGGTTGTCATCGGTCTTCACGACAGCAACAATTTTTCTCAGCTGAGCAAGGATTTCTACGATTACTTGATCGAATATATCATAAAGCAAAAAGAAAGTCTCCAATAGGAGACTTTCTTCTTCATTTTGCTGTAAATATGGGTTCGAAGGCTTCCACACATTTTTTTGCGATACAAATTTCTTCTTCCGTGACCGGTGCATCAAAGTCACAGAAGGTGTTGTCCGCCACAGATCTACCGGTCAGCATCCGATACCAAAGAAGACCCTGAGCATATCTGCCCACTCCCAGGGACGCATGGAAGGTATCTCTGTGGACCGTGGGGATTCCGTTGTGCAAGAGCTCCATGAGCAGCTTTCCACAGGGGATGATTCCGTCTGTTCCCAGGTCTTCATGGCACTTCTGATACGCCTTTTCCATATCTGCAAACATGGCTTCTGCCGTTTCATAGCCCAGATTATGCAGCTTTTCGCTGCCATCCTCGTACGCCCAGGTCTGATGGATCAGAATCTTCGCCTTCGGTACGCACTGCTTCACATAGTCATACAGATTTTTCGCATAGGGTTGGTAGGTATCCGGCTTAGGGCTGGAATAGCTTGCCTGCTGCAGCGTTACAACATCCCAGGCGCGGCTGAGCAGCGCCTCCTTGATCGATACAGGAAAGCCTGTGCTCCGTCCGTTGAAATACAGGTCATAGGCACGGGCATCCGCCAACATATTACGGTGATGCTGTTCCAGAGAACAGCCGCCGATATACAGTGTCGCTACCTGCATATCCATGCCGTCTGCTCTGGCGATCTGGTACAGATAGCGGTTGGCATCCACACCAAAGCTGTTAGATATTGCTAAGATTTTCATTGTTACATTCCTCCTTGTACGATACCGCTGTATGTATAAATTCCGTCGCCGTCCAAATACAGCTGCTTAAGCTTACGCTGCAGACTGGTATCCTCCGGCAGTGTTTTATAATCTTCTTCAAGCCTTGGAAACACAAAGGTAAATCCATCTTTTCCGCCACTTTTATTGGGATACCTGGCAAAGCAACGGGAAAACCCTGCGATTTTAGATTGGTCACCCAACAGTTTTCCCAACTGCGGATCCAGAAGCCAGGACTCACAGATCACAAGCTTGCCGTCAAATTCCGGATAACGCTCTGCTGCGATCGTTTTTGCACTGGCACAAGCTCTAAAAAGAGCCTCGGCAGAAATATCCGCGCCCCTTGGAATGTGCAGACCCAAGCAGCTGTCACCGGGTCTGCCGATGCATTCCCACAAGGCTTTGGAATAACTGCGGCACTGGCGATCCACCACGCCGTCAATGACTGCGTGCCCCCAATAGGCTTGTCCATCCTCTTCAAAATCCGCAGCAAAGGCACCGCTTTCATCCTCATAGCACCGGGAACCAAGGACCTGAATGCCGCTTGCGTGAAATATTCCTTTGCACATGATCGGCAAAATCTGTCTGCTCTTGCGGTTTCGCAGGTAGATCGCAGCCGCTGGCAGCGTCCTGATTTCAAACTGCAAGCCCCCGGTTTTGAAGATCTCCGCTTTGGCAAAATGGAGCAGCCAACCGTAGTAGACACCATTGATGCCGGGTATGCCCGTCTGGCTTTCCACAATGCGGATTCCACTTTTATACGCCGCCAGGTAACCCCGCAGCTCTGTCTCTTCAACCCCCTGGCTTTTATAAAGCCGGATAGACGACGGTATCTGCGTTATCAGGATATACAACGGCAGCATGGCTGTAAGTGCTGTCCCGTCCGGAGCAGGGACAGGCAATCTCCTCGCCTGCTCCAGGCTGCTGCTTGCTATAAAAGCAGCTCCCAGCTTTACCCATGCACTACGCGCCGGGTCGGCATTGACTTTTTCTGCCAGCGCACGCACAAGAGCATAATACTGACCAAAAACATCATATTGGGACTGAAGCCCATCGATCAGCTCCAGATCGCAGGCAGGCGTGTCCGTTTCCGGCAGCTTCTCATAAAGCTGCTCTAATTCCTCCGGATATTTGCCGATTCCAATTTGGTCGGCAATTTTACGCAGCTGCACCCGTTCTCCCCCCCTGTCCGTTTCCCACATCATAACACACCGTCTCTTTTTTTGCAATCTTTTCCACTCACAACGCGCATCTGTCCGATGAACTTTCTCTGAATATCACCATTGCAGATTTTATACCATATTTCACCCACAAGGGTGGATTGCATTAAAACGACAGGCCCCTATCGGGATCTGTCGTTTTCTATGTAAGGACTATAAAAAAATAAGTTCTGCTGTTTTGCGTATGAATTCGAACGCTCACATATTTCGTGAAGTATCGGCTAATGCCGATGTGAAGTTATACCTTACGGCATAGTGAAGCTTAGTGCTATCGCACAAAATGAAGTTACGTGCGCCCCCCACTTCCGCAGAAGCTTCACTGTCCGCAGGACAACTTCACTTGCAAGGCAAACTTCACGCACCGAAAAGGCGCACGTAGTTGAAAACGACAAGTTTCTGTCGAAACTTGTCGTTCTCTGTCTATGGACTACAAAAAAGATATTTTTGCCGTTTTTGCGTATGAATTCGAACTCTCACATTTCTATCAAACCACATTCAAATAACGATCTTTCGGTTGAATTGAATCTGCTCCGAGGTATAATCATAGATTAAGATCGCCGACATTAACAGTATAGAATGGTACGTCCCCGATTCTTATACGATTCCCATTGCGATCTCAACAAGCAGTGCTACGATAACAACCAATGCCGAGATAATGAAGCCGTGGATCATCGGACGGATACCGGCCTTCTTCATACTTGAAAAAGAAGTGTTGAGCCCTATGGCTGCCAATGCACATACCATAAGGAATTTGCTTGCACTCTTGGTGCCGGATACAACAGCGGCAGGAATTGGGAACACGCTTGCTACAATAGACATTGCAAGAAATCCGAGAATAAACCAAGGGAATATCTTTGCAATG
>JAZSHB010000094.1:0-5882 GCA_045533015.1 Faecousia sp. | reverse complement strand
TGATCTTGAGGGGAATAAACCCAGCAATATTCAGCGCAGCAAGGGTTTGGGTGAGAATGATCCTGAAATGATGGCCATGACCACAATGAACCCCGAGACACGCAGACTTATCAAAGTTATGCCGGAAGATGCGGAGCGGACTGCCCATTATTTTGATATGCTTCTGGGTGATGCACTGAATGAGAGAAAGAATTTTATTGCAGATAATGGCGCCAAGTATTTAGAATTGGCTGATATTTCCTAAGTGAGGTTGCTATGGCACGGAAGAAGAAAGAAACTCAACAGAATGCTCCCAAGATTGACACAAGCCATGTTGTTGGACTTGTTGGCTCTACTACGGAGCAGGCGATCTCTGAAACCCTTGAGATCAACTATATGCCTTATGCGATGTCTGTAATTGTGTCCAGAGCAATTCCGGAGATCGATGGCTTTAAGCCTTCTCACAGAAAACTGCTTTATACGATGTATAAAATGGGACTTTTGAAGGGGAAGATGACCAAGTCTGCCAATATTGTCGGTCAGACCATGCAGCTCAACCCTCACGGTGATGCGGCGATCTATGAGACGATGGTGCGTCTTGCCAGAGGCAACGAGACCCTTCTGCATCCCTTTGTAGCCTCCAAGGGTAACTTCGGCAAGGTTTATTCCCGGGATATGGCATACGCAGCCTCCCGTTATACCGAGGCGAAGCTGGAGCCGCTGTGTGAGGAGCTGTTCCGGGATATCGACTTGGATACGGTAGATATGGTGGACAACTACGACGGCTCCAGAAAAGAGCCGACGCTGCTGCCGACGACTTTCCCCAATGTGCTGGTATCTGCGAACCAGGGTATTGCGGTGGGCATGGCGAGCAATATCTGCTCGTTCAATTTGGCAGAGGTGTGTAATACGACCATCGCACTGATGAATAATCCCGACCATGACATTCTGGAGACTATGCCCGGACCGGATTTTTCTACCGGTGCGGAGCTGCTGTTCGATGAAGCGTCTGCCCGTGAGATCTATGCAACCGGACGGGGCAGCTTCAAGCTCAGAGCGAAGTGGCGTTACGAGAAAAAAGACAATGTGATCGAGATCTACGAGATTCCCTATTCCACCACCAGCGAGGTCATTATCGATAAGGTTGCCGAGCTGATCAAGGCGGGCAAGATCAAAGAGATCAACGATATGCGTGACGAAACAGACCTAAGCGGTCTGAAGCTGGCGATCGATCTGAAGCGTGGCGTTGACCCGGAAAAGCTGATGCAGAAGCTGTTCCGGTTGACTCCGTTGCAGGACAGCTTCCCGTGTAACTTCAACATTCTCATTGCCGGTATGCCCCGGGTCATGGGCGTGGGCGAGGTGTTAGAGGAGTGGACCGCATGGCGTACCGACTGTGTCAAGCGCCGCATCTACTTCCAGATTCAGAAAAAAGAGGAAAGGCTGCACCTGCTCAAAGGTCTTGAGCGAATCCTTCTGGACATTGATAAAGCCATTGCCATCATCCGGGAGACAGAACTGGAAAGTGAGGTCATCCCCAACCTGATGATCGGCTTTGGTATCGACGAGATCCAAGCCAATTATGTGGCGGAGATCAAGCTGCGTAACATCAACAAGGAATATATTCTCAAGCAGACCAAGGCGATCGATGCCTTGGAGCAGGAGATCGCGGATCTGCGTGATACCTTGGGCAGCAGCCGCCGTTTGAAAAATGTTATTATAGGGGAGCTGAAGGCGGTTGCCGAAAAGTACGGTCAGCCCCGAAAGACTCAGATCATTTACGATGCCCAGCAGGCAGAGCCGGAGGAGGAAGCGGATGATACCCCGGATTATCCGGTGACCCTGTTTGTCTCCAAGGAGGGGTATCTGAAAAAGATCACTGCACAGAGTCTTCGTATGTCCGGCGAGCAAAAATTCAAAGAAGGGGATAGCCTGGCATTTTCGAGGGAAACTACCAACAAAGCAGAGATCTTGGTGTTCACTGACCAGTTCCAGTGCTATAAATCCCGCCTGTCTGATTTTGATGACAGCAAGGCATCTCTGCTGGGAGATTATCTGCCCCAGAAATTGGGGATGGATCCGGGAGAAACGGTTCGTCAGGTGATTTTGCCGGGGGATTACAGAGGATTTATCCTGTTCTTCTTTGAAAATGGCAAGGTGGCAAAGGTGCCGCTGAGTGCCTATGAGACTAAGACCAACCGCCGCCGTCTTACCGGTGCGTATTCGGATAAGAGCCCGCTGCGCACAGCGATTGCTCTGGATACAGATGCCCAGATGGTGCTGTATTCTACAGACGGTCGTGCGGCGATCATTTCCACAGCACAGCTGTTGCCGAAGACTACCCGTAACACCATTGGTGTGTCGGTCATGAGCCTTAAGAAAAAGGCAGCGCTGGACCGGGCGGTCTTGCTGGAAGAAAGCGGGATCGTGAATGCCAGCCGTTACCGCTGCAGGACAGTGCCTACAGCAGGTGCCTTGCTCAAGGAAGAGGACGCTCCGGAAAAACAAATCAGCTTTGATATGTAGGAGAGTGTGTGATGTCCAATAAGCTGCGCAGTGCTGTAGCAGTCATTAAGGTTCTGCTGGGCTGTATGATCTTCGGTCTGGGCTTTAATCTGTTTCTGATTCCCGCCGGCTTGAATGCCGGCGGAATCTCGGGCTTGTCTATGGCACTGGTGCATCTTACTAAGCTAGGTACCATAGGAACCGTTACAGCCATTGCCAATCTGCCGCTGTTTGCCTTGGCGGGTATTAAGATCGGCAGAAAATTCTTTTATTCCTCGCTGCTTGGGATGCTGTTTAGCGCCGTATTTATTGACGCATTTTCCGCATTGCCTAAACCGGAGCTGGAGCCGCTGATCGGTGCGTTATACGGCGGGGTCCTCTGCGGGTTGGGTATGGGTCTGGTATTCACCACCGGCGGCTCTACCGGCGGCTCAGATATCATCGTTCGGCTTCTGAAAAGAAAGTGGCAAAATGTCCCGATCGGCACGATCAACACCTGCTTTGACCTTGCAGTGGCGGCGCTGACAGGACTGGTGTTCGGGGATATCAGCCGGGCGCTGTACAGCGGTGTAGCGATCTTTGTCAGCGGAACGGTCATCGATGCGGTGGTCTACCGCTTTGATTATTCCAAGGTGGCGCTGATCATCAGTCCGCAGCATAATACTATTGCTGAAGCGATCACAAAAGAGCTAAGCCGTGGCGTTACCTTTCTGTACGGAGAGGGCTGCTATTCCAAGACACAGTCTAAGGTCATTTTGACAGCGGTGAAGCGCCAGCAGCTTGCGGAGCTGAAGGCACTTGTTGCAGCGATCGACCCGAATGCGTTCATTATCGTACAGGAAGCGCATCAGGTTCTGGGAGACGGTTTTTCCCGGTATTCAAAGGACTCGCTTTAAGAAAGGAGGGGCGTAATGAAAAAGACGGTATTTCCGGCAATTCTGGTGATTTTAATTTGCAGCCTGCTTTGCGGCTGTGGCTTTTGGATGGACGGAAATTATGTTTCTGAAACGCCCCACCAAAGTCAAAGTAAGCAAGAAGGAGAGAAGATCATTGAGATCTCTTCCTATCGCCAGATGCGTACTGCCTTGATCGAACAGATAAGCACCGGTTCGGAGAGCTGTGTGATGTCCCATGCCTCCGCCCATGAGGCGACAGTCAACTATTTTACCCAGGCAGCGGTGGACTATGTGCTTGAAAATGACCCCGTTGCAGCGTTTGCGGTGAGCCAGATCACATTTGAGATTGGCAACAACCGTTCCGAGACGGTTATTGCGTTTAAGATCGATTATCTGCACGGACGCGCTGAGATTCTAAACATACAAAAATTGGAAAATATGGACGAAGCTTTGCAGCTTATCTCTGTTGCAATGGACACCTGCGAAGCGTCGGTGGCTGTACAGGTGGAAGGCTATGAGGCGATCGACCTGACCCAGTATGTGGAGGATTATGCCAATCAGAATCCGGATGTAGTCATGGAAAAGCCCCAGGTCAGCGTTGCGGTCTATCCTGAAAGGGGAGACGTCCGGATCATAGAATTGATCTTTACATACCAAACCAGCCGGGAAGTGCTGCGGCAGATGCAGGAAACAGTAGAGCCTGTATTCACCTCTGCGGAGCTGTATGTTCAGGAGGTAACCCAGGTCCGTGAAGCCTATGCACAGCTGTATTCCTTCTTAATGGAGCGCTTTGATTACACAGTAGAGACTTCAATCACGCCTGCATACAGCCTATTGTATTACGGCGTCGGGGACAGTCGTGCTTTTGCCAATGTGTATGCCCAAATGTGCCGCCGTGCCGGTTACGATTGTAAGGTGATAAGCGGAACAAAAGAGGGGGAACCCTGGTGCTGGAATGCGGTTCGTTTTCGCGGTGAATATTATCATGTGGACCTGCTGGAATGTAGCCGGTCCGGTGGTTTTCAGATGTTCGGCGCAAATGAAATGGATGGCTATGTCTGGGATTACTCGGCGTATGAGGAATAGAGAGACAAGAGTAGATTTTTTTGAAAAAGGTATTGACTTCCTGAGAAAATCTGCTATAATGTCCCTTGTTCCGCGGGTGTAGCTCATCCGGTAGAGCGCCACCTTGCCAAGGTGGAGGTAGCGAGTTCGAGCCTCGTCACCCGCTCCAGAAAAGAACCCTCTTTTGTCTAAAGACAAAAGAGGGTTCTTTTCAATTAAGTGTGCCTTGCGGCATCGCCGCTGCTTCACTTGGCGCAAGCCAAACTTCATTTCTCAGCGTGAGATGAAATATGCCACCCTTGCAAAACAAGCAGATTTAT
This sequence comes from Faecousia sp., assembly GCA_045533015.1. GTDB lineage: Bacteria > Bacillota > Clostridia > Oscillospirales > Oscillospiraceae > Faecousia. The sequence goes on along the minus strand of JAZSHB010000094.1, from coordinate 1,117 downwards.
GTTACAATCCACAAAAGAAGCGATTGATGGGAGGAGCACATAATGCACCAAGTGCCGGACCGACAGACACAGGAACAGATTGCAGAGCTGTTTAAGGGCTTTGCGGATACTACGCGGGTGCATATCCTGTCGCTGCTTTCCAGTCAGGAAATGTGTGTTGGTGATATCGCCCAGGAAGTGGCGCTGTCCCAAAGTGCGATTTCCCATCAGTTGCGTATTCTGAAGCAAATGCACCTGATAAAATACCGCAGGGATGGGAAGAACCTTCTGTACTCCCTGGCAGATGACCATGTGCGGACCATTTTGCAGATGGGACTGGAACATGTGCTTGAATAAAAAACGCCCTCTTTCGATCTGGTCGAAAGAGGGTGTTTCTGTTTATAGGACCTTTGATAAGAACTCTTGCAGTCTGGGATGCTGGGGATGGTCGAAGATATCCTCCGGTGTGCCTTGCTCAACGATCTTGCCCGCGTCCATAAACAGGACATGATCGCCTACTTCTTTCGCAAAGCCCATTTCATGGGTCACGACCACCATAGTCATACCCTCAGCTGCCAACTCCTTCATGTCCTCCAGAACTTCACCGACCATTTCCGGATCCAGGGCAGAGGTGGGTTCGTCAAACAGCATCACATCCGGCTCCATTGCCAAGGCACGAACGATAGCGATTCGCTGCTTCTGACCGCCGGAGAGCTGGCTGGGATAAGCATTGGCTCGATCCGCAAGACCGACCCGCTGGAGCAGCGCCATAGCCTTTTCTTCCGCTTCCTCGCGGCTCTTTTTCAGTAGCTTCATGGGCGCAAGGGTCAGATTGCGCAGCACCGTCATGTGGGGAAACAGATTGAAATGCTGGAAGACCATACACATCTTCTGGCGCAGCTGATCGATATTAACATTCTTTTCGGTGATGCTTGTGCCGTCTACGAGGATCTGTCCGTCTGTGGGGATCTCAAGCAGGTTGAGTGACCGTAAAAAAGTGGACTTACCGCTGCCGGAGGGACCGATGATGACTACAACATCGCCCCGGTTAATAGTATAATCGACACCGTCTAGAGCGCGTATGTTGTTTGCGTAGTGCTTCTTCAGATTATGGACGCAGATATATGGTGTCTTATCT
>JAZSHB010000125.1:0-2755 GCA_045533015.1 Faecousia sp. | reverse complement strand
CTGCTGCAGCCGCTGCTGGAAAATGCTCTGATCCACGGCGTGCAGGATATGGAAAAAGGCTGTGTGATTACCATTGCCGTCAGCCAGGTAGCGGAGGGTACCAGATTTTCCATTTGCGATAACGGAAAGGGAATTGATGGGCAGACACTGGAGGAGATCCGTAATAAGCTTCGGGACGGAACTTCGGAATCCATCGGTCTTGCAAATGTGAATGAACGACTGCGTCTTTACTATAACAATACAGCTGGGCTTATGATCGAAAGTAGGCCCGGAGAGGGAACGGCCGTATCTTTTACCGTTCCCCACAACCAAAACCCCTCGCCTCTGCTGAATTACGAGCAGCATGCAGAGCAGTTGCGTAAGGAGGAAGAACCTTATGGAAAATAGAATGCTGACCGTTTTTATCGTCGATGACGAGAAGCTGATCCGTGACGGCATGAAAAAGCTTTTCAAATGGGAAGAAAACGGCTTTCGGATCTGCGGTGAAGCGGCCAACGGTCGGGATGCGCTTCAGGCGATCCAGGCCAGCACACCGGATATCGTTCTGACGGATCTGCGGATGCCGGTAATGGATGGTCTGGCACTGACGGCAGCTCTGCGGGAGCAGATGCCCTCTGTGGAGGTCGTCATTATTACCGGATACGATGAATTTGAATATGCCAAAGAAGCTGTTCGTAACGGTGTTTTTGACTATCTGCTCAAGCCTGTTTCTCACAGTGAGCTGCTCGATACCATGCAGCGGCTGAAGCAAAAGATCCTTTCCCGCAGCATTGCCTATCCCTTTGCCCAGGAGGATCTTATCCTGCAATCTATCCGGGAAAACGATGGACAGATGGGTGTTCAGGCACTGGGAGTCATGTTCGACCGCTTTAAAACGGCCATTGCACAGCAGGCCGAGGTTTATAAGATTTGCAATAAAATACTCACAGAGGTGGATATCACATACAGGGCTGTCTACGGTCCAAAGGCATTGGCCGTCAAACCCGAGTTTTCCAAGGATGCTTCTGTTGAGGAAATCGAATATATTATGCGTGACTACCTGTCGAAGATTTTTCATTTCGGCAGTGCGGATTCCTCTGATCTGCTGGTGGAGAAGCTGAAGCAGTATTTGGAAAGTCATTATCAGGAAAATGTTTCCCTGAAAATGCTTGAAGATGAATTCTACTTCAATGCCAGCTATATCAGCCGGATATTCAAGATCAAAACAGGCGAAAACTACAGCGACTATCTTTTGCGTCTTCGGATCTGCCGGGCGAAGGAGCTGCTATCTACCAGCAATTATTCCATACGGCAGATCAGCGAGATGGTAGGTTTCGGAAGCTCCAAGTACTTCAGTAAGGTGTTTAAGGATATGGAAGGCATACAGCCCATCACTTATCGGAATGAGGTGCGCTACAATGAAAAAAAATCGTAGCACATGGCTTTTGTGCGGTATCCTGGTGCTGCTGTTGCTGGTTGGGTGTGCCAATGGCGAAGTAAACAGCGAAGACGGTTCCAGCCCGGATGAACAAAACCAAAATATCGGCACATTGACGGTTTATGCCCCGGAAAAGTATAAAGCGGCGTTGCAGCAGGTTTTTTCCCATCTTAATCTGGCACAGACAGAGTTTTGCGTAAATTGGTCAGCAGATATTGCAACTGCGGATGTGGTGATCACGGATAGTCTTCCACCGCAAAGCCACGGTGATTACCGCGTTCTCCAACCGGAAAAATTGCAGGTACAGGGAATCGAACAGCTGACAGTTCGTTCCGAACAGGGCGTGATCGGCTTGCCGGTATTTTTGCAGCTGGACGGCTTTTGGTATGACCAGCTGCTATATGACAGCAGTGGAATAGAAGTTCCTCAGTCCATGGATTCCTGGCAGGCGTGCAGCCTTAGTGATCAGTATCCCATTTTGTGTGATGAAGCGGATATGGGCGCTCTGTTTTGGAGTGTGGCGGCGCCTTATTACCTGAAATCCGGCGGCAGCATACAGGAGCTGGCAGAAGGTGCCTTTCAATATGAGAGTCTGTTGGAGGCACTGAAGGTATTGGAAGGCATGCGTGATGACGGCGTCATTGCGCTGTCGGAACAGGCACGGCAGTCCTTTGCTGCTGCACAGGCGGCCTATTGGGTCACCGGCGTGGATCATGTGGCGGCATATTATAACCATATGTCCGGCCATTCATCCTGGAAGATCTCACTTTCCCTTCCTTTTGCGTCCCAGGAAAAAGCTGTTTGCGTGGTTCGGGCAGATGTGCTGGCAGTACGGAAGGAGACAGATGTGGCACTGACAGAGCTGTTTTTGGAGCTGTTTTTTACACAACAGGTCCTTGCGGACTTATCGGCCTATTCCAGAATGCCCCTGGCCTGCCATATGAATTATGCACCGGAGGTTGTGCCGACGCTGCCGCAGGTGTGCTATACGCTTCTGTCGACTCCGACGGTGGATGTGGTGCAGGTCCCTTGTGTGTGGAGCGATCATAAACAGCAGCAGGTATATGACTTTTTGCTAAGCCTGATGAATGGCACGATAAATGCCATACAAGCAGCAGAGGGAATGCTTCAATAGATACATTTCATTACTATTCAAACCCCGTTCTGTTAAGGTAAACCTCAACAGGACGGGGTTGATTTTGCTTCATATATCATACAACGGGTTTAGGACGAATTGGCAGACAACTAAAAATCAGTCCTGTTGGGAAGCACCCCGGCAGGACTGATTTTTTTGTTATCATATCGAAGCTCTGGTTAATTATAAAAAGTAGTAAATTG
>JAZSHB010000055.1:0-6546 GCA_045533015.1 Faecousia sp. | reverse complement strand
CTTTTTATTCTGGCTGTGCAGATCATCCTGGTCATTTAATTTTACCCTTGGTAGTACAACACCCCGGGTCAGCCGACCAGGGGTGTCAGAGCGACAAAAAACCCCCAAACCGTAAAATTGGATATTTGGCGGTTTGTGGTATTTTGTGAGAAAGCTACAAATCAAATAACAAACCATGTAGCGGGCGATCGGTGATCGCCCCTACAGGACGGTGGGTGTAGGGGCGGGCATTGCACGCCTATCAAAACAGTGATTTTGCTTGCTTTGCAAGCCATTTTGACTTACTGCGCAACCCGGTCTCTACCGTACCTATGTACGCCGACGAGCCCGGGTTGCTTGTCTTTGGGGCTTCCTTGACCTCTGTCAGTCTGTCAAAAAACAAGTGTTTCGACAGACTGACACCCCTGGTCAACCGACCAGTGGTGTATACGCTTATTGCTGTTGTTTCTTTTTATAGACGATCCAGGCGGCGATGAGCACCGCAACGCAGGCAACGATCAAACTAACAAGTGCCACATTAAACCAGAAGTGAGAGCCTGTATCCGTCTCATAGCTTTGGCTCATATCCGGTACGGTAGGCACGGGTATGTCTGTTCCGGCTTCATAAGCACATTCCTTACAGAGCTGCTTTTGACCCTGTGCCGTCTCAAATTCATGTGCCTTTGTATCTGCCTTTACACCGCAAACGGTACACAAATGCCAATGCTCCGCTTCATCCATAGACCAATCGCTTGCAAAGATATGCTCCGTTTTTCTTTCGTAGCCGCAGGTATTGCAGTTGGTATCACAGGCATTGTCGAAAATATGCTCCTCATACGCCTTCTGCTCACTACAGCCGGGGCAGCTGTGCCAATGTGCCGTGGTGTCCGTCGTCCATGCATTCGCAAAGGTGTGCTTGTGTCCTATAACCGGCGTAATGATGTAGCCGCATACTGTACAGGTCTGGGGTGTTGTTTTCGTCGCCACAGCACCGGGCGTATGTTCGCCTATATCCTTCTTGGCTCCACAGGCAGTACAGGTATACCAGTGACCGTCCCTGCCGCTGGTCCATTTTTCGTCAAAGGTATGGGAATCCGCACGGAGCGTGCCGCAAATATTGCAGTCAGTATCACAAGTGTTGTCATATGTATGCGCCTGGTAGTCTTTTTTGCTGCCGCAGCTTGTGCAGGCATACCAGTGTCCCTCAGAATCCCCTGTCCATGTGTTCTGATAGCTGTGCTTGTGTCCGACAGCAGGCGTGATAACATATCCACACACGGTACAGCTCTGCGGGGTGGTTTCCGTTGCTGCCGCACCCGGGGTATGGGTGGCGGCGCTGTTTTTCTGTCCGCACACAGTACATGCATACCAGTGACGGTTTTTATCGCTGCTCCAGGAGCTGCTGTAGCTATGCGTTGTAAGCTTATCAATGGTCTGGGTCTTGGTCGCACCGCAGGAAACGCAGGCGTAAGTCTTGATCCCCGCTTCCTCGCAGGTAGCATTCTTCGTCACGGTGCCGGTATTCCAGTTATGACCCTTTCTCTCTACATCAGAGCAGTCAATGCAGGTCCTTTCATGCTCGCTGTCATTGACGCTGATCCAATCGCCATATGTGTGGCTACAGGAAGCTCCCGTGCTCCCCGTTGGTCCGGTGCTTCCGGTGGTTGATACAAGAGGGATATCAATATCCCCGGGCTCTACCTGTGTGTCTTCTGCCGCACCGGCAATCAGAACGCCTGCCTGCAGGCAGCCCAGCAGTACAACCACTGCCATAATACAAAGGAATGTTTTTCTTGCTTTCATCATCGCTACTACTCCTATAGATTTTCAATCAGCGCTTCCGCGCATAGCATACCATCGATCGCTGCGGACATGATGCCGCCCGCATAGCCGGCTCCTTCACCAGCCGGGTACAGTCCCTTCAATGATACCGACTGCTTATCCGCATTGCGCAAAATACGCACAGGGGATGAGCTGCGGGTCTCCGGGGCTGTCAAAACGGCTTCCGGGTCTGCAAAGCCCTCAAGCTTACCGTCCAGAGCAGGAATTGCCTCTGCCAATGCAGCAGAGATCTTCTCCGGCAAGACTTTATGCAGATCGCACCAGACAACACCGGGTCGGTAAGTAGGCTGCACAGCGCCGCAGCCGGTGCTGGCTCTGCCTGCGAGAAAATCACCCACAGTCTGTGCCGGGGCGCGGTAATCACCGCTGAGGTCATATGCCGCCTGCTCGATCTCCTGCTGCCAGCGGACACCGCCAAGGGGTCCCACATATGGAAAATCTGCAGGATTGAGCGTTACAAGCAGCGCAGCATTGGCATTTTCGCCGTCACGGTCAGCATAACTCATCCCGTTAGTGACGACACCGCCCTCCTCAGACGCCGCAGCCACAACATAGCCTCCAGGACACATGCAGAAAGTATAGACCGTTTGGTCTTGCAGGTGCTTGACCAGCTTATAATCCGCAGGGGGCAGCACCGGATCATGCTTACCGTACTGCGCCTTATCGATCATTTGCTGGCTGTGTTCAATGCGCACACCCATAGAAAAGGGCTTCGGCTCCATGGATATTCCTTCCTCATGGAGCATGGAAAAGGTATCTCTTGCGCTGTGACCGATAGCGAAGATCACACTGTTACAGGGAATCAATGCACCATCAGAAAGAACAACGCCTGTCACCCGGTCTGCCTGGTAGGAAAGTCCGGTCACCTGGCTGCAAAAGCGCACCTCGCCACCCAGAGAAACGATTCGTCTTCTAATATTCTGCACCACATCCAGCAGTACATCTGTTCCCACATGGGGCTTAGCATCAAAGAGAATCTCCTCTCTGGCACCCGCCGCCACGAACTGCTCCAATATCCACCCTGTTCTTGGATTATTAACACCTGTATTGAGCTTGCCGTCGGAAAAGGTCCCGGCACCGCCCTCACCAAACTGAACATTGCTCCGGGGATCCAACTCACCCGTGGCAAAAAATTTCTTCACCTTGGCGCTGCGGGTCTGGGCGTCCTCGCCCCGTTCCAAAACCAACGGGCAAAGTCCTGCCAGGGACAGAACCAACGCCGCAAACATACCTGCAGGGCCAAAGCCTACCACTACCGGACGCAGCCGGGGCTGCTTCATTGCCTGGGGAAGTCTGTAACAGGATACCGGAGCAAGGGCAGCCCGTTTACAGCCGGAGTGTTTCAGTATCTTTCTTTCATTGCCCTCCACCTGCACATCAATGGTGTATACAATGTGTACATCCGGCTTTTTCCGGGCATCCACACTGCGCCGGACGATCTGAAGTCTGCGCACCTTAGAATTGGGTATTTTCAGCAGCCTGGCTGCTTCATAGGCCAGCTGTGCTGTGCTGTGCTCCGGCGGCAGAGATATTTCCCGCAAACGAATCATGGCAGTTCCTTTCCTGCATGGGAGCCGGCAAGATAGCCAGAGCTCCACGCCCATTGCAGATTATATCCGCCACAGTCCCCATCGATATCCAACACCTCACCGCAGGCATACAAATTGGGGACCAATCTGCTCTGCATGGTCTGCGGATCAAAGTCACAGGTCAAAACACCTCCGGCTGTCACCTGCGCATTATCCATGCCCATTGGCTCTGTAAGTTCGATCTCAAAATCTTTAACCGCTGCGCAAACAGCGCGAAGCTGTGCATCATTTAGCTGTCCTGCGCTTTTTTCCTCTCTGATCCCCGCAGCCCGGGTCAGCACTCTGCCCAGGCGGTTGTGAAGGATACCTGTGAGCAGCTCGTCCACAGGAAGATCCGCCGCAACCCGGCGACGCAGCTGAACAAGCAGCTGCTCGACAGATCGGTCGGGCAAAAAATCAAGTCTGGCAGACCAATTTCCCGGTCCGTAACATACATCCCTGGAGACCTCAAAGATCACAGGTCCGGACAGCCCGTAGTCTGTAAACTGCAGTTCACCGCTGCTTTCGGAAAACAGTGTGCCGTCCCGCATGATCGCAACATGGCAATTGGCGCGCACACCTTTGAGTGCTGTCACACCACTCCACCGGCACTTGAGCTGTACCAGAGCAGGACGCAGCCGTGTGGATCTGTGTCCAAGCCTTGCAAGAAGCTTATACCCAGACATACTGCCGCCCAGCTTGGTTCCGGCAAGTCCGCCGCAGGCAACGATCAGCTTGTTGCAAAATATGTATTCGTTACCGCAGTCGAGAATAAAACCATCCTCCTGCGGGCTGATCTTGCGAACCTCACAGCCGGTGTGCAGTTCAACATTGGGCTTATCCAGCGCCAGGCGCAGAACATCCACCACGGAATTCGCCTGATCAGAATAGGGGTAAACTCTACCGGAGGGCTCTGCCACTGTGAAAAGTCCAAGGGCATCGAACCATTCCATAGTCGCCCCGGGATCCATTTTCTCCAACGCATGGCATACAAAGGACGCATTCTCCCCGTGGTAGTTGTCCGGGGCTGCATGTAGATTGGTAAGGTTGCATCTACCGTTGCCAGTCGCCAGCAATTTTTTACCCACGCGGCTCTGGCGCTCAAAAAGCTTCACCTGGACAGTTTGACTTTCTGATGCCGCCAACGCTGCTGCCATACCGGATGCACCTGCACCGATCACACCTACGACCATGCTTTCACCCACTTTCACCTTTGTATTTTAACACAAATCACCTATTGATACAAGAAAAACTTTCTTGCAATGCTTAAAAGCTGTGGTATAATACCTCTGGTGAAGTTAATGGACAAAAGCAACATCGATAAGATCGCCCGGACACCGGAGGACAAGGTAATGCTTGCCAAGGTATGGGATAAGATACAGTCCGGTCTGCGAAAAAACATCATAAGTAATACACGGTTCTTATCTCCGCGGGAATTGGACATGACCCGCTATCTGTTTGGACAGCTGGAGGGTCTGCACGCTTTTGGCGGCTTTGAAGAAGCTGAACGGCAGATGCTGGTATTTCTTCCGGAGTATTTGCACGAGGGCGTACTGATGGACGAAGACAGTCCTGTAGCGTGTCTGCGCGCTGAATTTTACGAAGGCGACAGTCTTTCCCACCGGGATTTTTTGGGTGCGCTGATGGGTGCCGGAATCACACGGGAGGCAGTTGGGGATATTTGCGTAGGAAAAGGCAGCTGTGACTTTTTTGTCACCGCACAGATCGCGCCTTATATTTTGCAGAATTTTACCAGTGCAGGGCGGACTAAGCTGCGCATTTCGCAGATTCCTCTGGCGCAGGCGTACATCCCCGAGCCGGAGGTACAGGAAATTCGTGACACTCTTGCATCCGTGCGTCTGGACGGTGTCATCAGTGCCGGTTTCCGAATCGGAAGAAGCGCTGCTGCCCAACACATCACTTCCGGCAAGGCGGCTATCAACGGTTTTCCCTGCGAAAAGCCAGACCGGGTTGTAAATGAAGGGGCGAATATCTCTGTTCGGGGTCTTGGAAAAATCCATTTAAAGTCAATTAATGGACAAACAAAAAAAGGAAGGATATCCGTGGTCATCGACCGCTATGTGTGAGGTTTGAATATGGACATGAATCAAGTGATCGCCAGAATCAACGAGCTGGCAAAAAAAGCAAAAGCCTCTGGGCTTACTCCCGAAGAGACTGTCGAGCGTGATAAGCTTCGCCGGATCTATATCGACAGCGTAAAGGCAAGTCTTACAGGGCAGTTAGAAAACACCTACATCGTCTATCCTGACGGAACGAAGAAAAAGGTAGGCAAAAAGTCATAAGCTTGACTTTCCCCTCTGCCGGTGATATCATATAGCCTGCACGGAGAGTTGTCCGAGTGGTTTAAGGAGCCAGTCTTGAAAACTGGTGATTCCGAAAGGAACCTAGGGTTCGAATCCCTAACTCTCCGCCAAAAAACGGGACCGCTGCAAAATCAAAGTTTTGCGGCAGTCCCGTTTCGACTTTTTATATTACAGCCTTATCAAAAATGCAAGGTGCTGACTTATAAATCCTGTAAATCAGCAAAAGGGATGTCATTTTCCAGATTATCCCGGGCAAGATCTGTATCAATGGTGCTGTAAACCTGTTCCGGGATGGGTTTTTCGTGCCAGACCTTCTGGCTTGCGCCATAGGTTCCAGCGATAATCGGTCTTGCTTTTTCCTTGCCGGTTTTGGCTTTTCCCTGTATCTGGGGAACCGGAGAAACTTCATTTTTCGGATGCAGCTGCGTCCAGTCCGGACGCGCCATGCCCTTCTTTGCCACTGCTATCACCTCAATAACATTGTTCCACCATGCACATGAAATATCCGCTGTATTTTGACTTGACAAACCTGGTAGCCTATGCTAGAATACTTTGGCAACATGTAAATATACTTTTTATTCGGAGTGATACCCAAGAGGCCGAAGGGGCTCCCCTGCTAAGGGAGTAGGCGTGTAAAAGCGCGCGAGGGTTCAAATCCCTCTCACTCCGCCAGTGAAATCCGGTTAGGAAGTTAGTCCTGACCGGATTTTTCTTTGTTTTACGCCACTTTAGATCTCGAAAAGTTCATCGTGTACAAAGCGGATTTCGGTTTTTCCCTTACTTTTTCCCTTATAGATTGAGAATGTCGTTGATATAAGCCTGCATTCGGCCTG
>JAZSHB010000109.1:0-11885 GCA_045533015.1 Faecousia sp. | reverse complement strand
AAGTTGCTGCTGCCTGTGATGACCGCAGCCTTGGCTGCCCAAGGAGGAACGACTACATCAGCAGCATTGTACGCCGGGACGGTGGCGTTCAATACATTTTTAACTACCGCGATATCAAAACTGATCGTCCCTATGATCTATATATATTTAGTGCTTAGCATCGCAGGATGTGCCATAGAGGAGGATCTGCTTAAGAGTTTACAGGGCTTTGTTAAATGGTTGATGACATGGATCTTAAAAATTGCCATATATTTATTTACCGGTTATATGGGTATCACCGGAGTCGTCAGCGGAACAACAGACGGTGCGGCACTCAAGGCGGTCAAATTGTCTATATCGGGCTTTGTGCCGGTAGTGGGAAGCATTATTTCTGAAGCATCGGAGTCTGTATTGGTTAGTGCCGGCATTATGAAAAATTCTGTGGGTGTATATGGTATGCTTGCAATATTAGCAATATGGATCGGACCATTTTTGCAGATCGCGGTGCAGTACATTCTTCTAAAGGTCACAGCAGCAGTCTGCGGCGTTTTTGGAAACAAGGGGGTTACGGGGCTGATCCAGGATTTTTCCAGCGTGATGGGGCTGCTGCTGGCAATGACTGGCACGATTTGCCTTCTCTTTTTGATCAGTACGGTCTGTTTTATGAAGGGAGTTGCTTGATGGGAGGTATCAGTCAATACCTATTATCTGTGGTTGCTGCTGCGACTGTTTCCGGTATTGCTGTCAGCCTTTTTGGAAAGAAAGGTTTGTGCGCCTCTGTTGTAAAGCTGATTGCCGGACTCTATTTGGTGATGACAGTAATATCTCCCTGGACAAAGCTACGCTTTGATAATATTTCATCTTACCTTACAGATATGCAGTCAGATGCTGCGATGATCGTCGATGACGGAGAACAGATGGCTGCAGATGCGGCTGCAGCAATCATAAAGGAGCAGGTCGAGGCATATATTTTGGACAAAGCCCATTCTATGGACCTTGATATAGAACTGGAGGTCACATTTGCAGATGAAGATCCTCTTGTGCCCAGCGCAATAACCATTTGGGGCGCGGCATCACCCTATGCGAGGCAACAGCTGCAAAAAATGATCTCCGAGGATATCGGAATACCGAAGGAGAAACAGTCGTGGATGTAAAAGCTTTACTGGAAAAGGTACTTAAAGCGATCAAAAAATATCGGTATGCGGCATTGGTCTTGGCTATAGGATTGGTATTGATGGCATTACCGATAAAGCAGGAAAATACGCAGCAGAAGCAGGAGGACACAGACAATCAAATCACGCAGGAACAAACACTGGAAGAAAGAATAGCAGCAGTACTTAGTCAGATCAATGGGGCAGGTGAAGTGCAGATCATTTTGACGATCGCGTCAGGAGAGCAGGTCATATATCAAACAAATGAGGATACGACCAATTCCGGGGAGTCTGGCAGCGTGAGCGTAGATACGGTCACAGTTACGGATGCGGACAGAAACCAAACAGGATTGATCCGTCAGGTGAATCCCGCAACCTACCAGGGGGCGGTCGTAGTTTGCAAAGGGGCAGATGACCCGGCGGTACAGCTTGCGATCGTTGACGCTGTATCAAAACTCACCGGATTGGGATCAAACCGTATTTCTGTGTTAAAAATGAAATGAATGGAGGAAGTAATATGAAAACCTGGAAGAAAAATGCTGTGGCAGCCGCTGTTTTGGTGACGGTCTGCGCAGGAATCTATGTCAATTGGCTTTATACGGAGGACCAGACAACTGCAAATCTGACAGATACCCTCGATTCTGACAAGATCATGGATTCGGATATGCTAGTGATGAGCGACGGCAGCACACTCTCGGTGGACGCAGACAGCGATACGATCACTGACTATTTTGCAGCAGTCCGTTTGTCCCGTCAGGAGGCAAGGGACAGTGCGGTAGAGTTGCTGCAGGAGGCAATGGCATACAGTGAGGATGCGGAAACGGCGCAGTCCAGTGAGCAGCTGGAACAGATCGTACAGACAGCGCTTTGTGAGGCACAGATCGAGAGCCTGGTGATCGCCAAGGGGTATACAGATTGCGTCGTGTACATCAGTGACGGCGGCGTTTCTGTTGCGGTTGCTGCCCCTGAGGGTGGTCTGGCAGAGGACGATGTTGCAGTGATCGCTGACATTGTTATTACGCAATCAGATTATTCCGTGGAGGATATCCGTGTCGTGGAGGTCCTATAAAGATCATTACCCCAAAGGTGTGCGCATCTTTGGGGTATTTTTCTGTATATGAAGAGAAAGTAGTTGTATTTTTTTGGATTTGTGGTACAATAGACGAAACTAAGCTGCGTAGTAACGCAGAAGTTATTAGGAGGTATTATCATGGCAGAGAGCAGACAGTATGTCACACATACACAGGAAAACGGTAATGTGATGATCTCTGAGGATGTAATTGCGACCATCGTTGCCAATGCGATCAGCGAGGTCGAGGGCATTGTGGGTCTGAGTGTAAAGCCCGGTGCTGATATTGCAGATATGATCGGCAAGAAGAACTGGGGCAAGGGTATTAAGATCGCCATTGGACAGGAGAACGAAATGTCTATTGACTGCAATGTCAATGTAGGCTACGGTCAGAGCGTGGTGGTAGTTGCCAAGGCTGTACAAAATGCTGTCACTGCAGCGCTGGAATCGACTGCAGGAATTACGGTAGCTGCTGTCAATGTGAATGTTTGCGGTATCATCCGTCAGTAAGGAGTTCTCTATGACAAGGGCAAATGCCAGAGAATTAGCGGTACATTTGATCTACGGTCGGGAGTTTACCGGCGAAGAGCCTGAACAGGCAGTCGCGACGCGTTTGGCAAAGGATTATTATGCGATGTTGTCAGAGGATAATCAGGTCTATGCGGAGCGTCCCAGCCGTTCTCAGATGGCATATATCGATTCCGTGGTTGCCGGTGTCGCAAACCGAACGGATGAGCTTAACGCGGATATTCAGAAGTATTCCATCGGCTGGGATGTGAGTCGGATTTCCAGACTGACCCGGGCAATCATGCAGCTTGCGATGTTTGAGATATTGTATATTGATGATGTCCCCACCGGTGTTGCGATCTCTGAGGCTGTCCGGATCGCCAAGATGTACGATGGAAACGATACAGGCGCATTTGTTAACGGTATCCTTGGATCCTTTGCCCGTGCGCTGACAGCTGAGGTTGCTGAATGAGCACATTGGGCTTTGATACGAGCAACTACACGACCTCCATCGCATATTTTGATGGAGCCGATGGTCTAAACTGCTCCCAGTTGCTTCCAGTCAAGGCAGGGGAGCTGGGATTGCGACAAAGCGATGCCGTATTTCACCATACAAAAAGCCTGCCGGAGCTTTCCGGCAGGCTGTTTTCCCATATTCACACTGATAACATTACAGCGATCGGTGTCAGCACGCGCCCCCGGGCAGTGGAGGGCAGCTATATGCCCTGCTTTACGGTTGGATATTCCCACGCAAAGCTGCTGGCGGATGCGCTGGGTGTGCCGTTGGTGGCGTGTTCCCATCAGCAGGGTCATGTTGCCGCGGCGCTGTGGAGTGCAAACCGGATGGACCTTTTGTCGCAGCCGCATTTAGCTTGGCATTTATCCGGAGGGACGACGGAGCTTTTGCTTGTCGAGCCTGCGGGTGATAATGTTTCCTGTAAGCGAATCGGCGGTACTTCGGATATATCTGCCGGTCAGCTGATCGACAGGACCGGTCAGCTGCTTCAATTGCCTTTTCCTGCAGGGAAACATCTGGACGCACTGAGTCAACAGGCGACAGGTGCTGATTTTTTCCGCGTAAAATGCGAGGGGATGGAATTCTCCCTGTCCGGTGTGCAAAATAAAGTGCAGCAGTTTTATGCTGGCAATCCGGACGCGGCGGAGACAGCAGCGTATGCGTTGCGTTGTGTTGCACATGCGGTGCTTCGTGCTACGGAAAACGCAAAAAAATGTTATCCGGGACTTGAGGTTGTGTTCTCTGGGGGTGTTGCATCCAATACGATGCTTCGTAGCATACTGCAGCCTACAGCTCCAATTTTTGCACACAGACAGTATTCGACCGATAACGCAATGGGTGTAGCGATCCTGGCGCACCGTGCATTGGAGGGATGATATGCCACAGCAAGTACTGACGATTACGCAAGTTAATGCGTATATCCAGGGTATCATGGATCGTGATGCGATTCTGGCTGGGGTTGCGGTAAAAGGAGAGATCAGCAACTATAAGGTATATCCTTCCGGTCACCATTATTTTACCTTGAAGGATGAAGGATCCGCCTTAAAATGTGTGATGTTTCGTAGCAGCGCAGTCCGACTGAGGTTTCGTCCTGAAAATGGCATGAAGATCATTGCTATGGGTAAGATCTCTGTCTACCCCCGGGATGGTGCATATCAGCTGTATTGCAGCTCGATGGCGCTGGATGGGGTTGGTGATCTGCATGCAGCCTTTGAACAGCTGAAGAAGAAGCTGGCAGGTCAAGGTCTGTTCGATACAGAGCATAAGAAGAATATCCCTCAATTTCCTGGGACGATCGGAATCGTAACAAGCGCTGCCGGTGCTGCGGTCCACGATATGCTGCGGATACTGAGGAAAAGATATCCCCTTACCCATGTGCGGCTTTTGCCGGTCCGGGTACAGGGTGCGGAGGCGCCGGGGGAGATCGCCGCTGCCATTCGGTATGCAAATAAACACCGGCTTGCGGACCTACTGATCGTTGGACGGGGCGGAGGCTCTATCGAGGACCTCTGGGCGTTTAATGATGAATTGGTTGCCCATGCCATCTACGAGTCGGATATCCCTGTCATTTCGGCGGTGGGACATGAGCCGGATGTGACGATATCTGACTTTGTTGCAGATCTGCGTGCTGCAACTCCGTCCAATGGGGCGGAGCTGGCTGTGCCGGATCAGGATGCCCTGCGGCAGAGCCTTGACCAAATGCTGTCAACGATCGCAACAGTCATGCAGCGACAGCTTAAAACAGCGTGGAAGAATTTGAATATGATTGGAGCAAGCCCTGCGCTGCAAAGTCCAATTCAATATATAAGGCAGAGGCGCAATGCCTTATCTTTGGTCAATACACGCCTTTTGTCTGTTCAGCATAGAACTGTGAGTCTGAAACGGGAGCGCTTTGCAACGCTGACTGCAAAGCTGGATGCTATGAGCCCATTAAAGGTGTTGACCAGAGGTTATGCAATGGTGCAGGGAACAGATGGAAATGTAATACGCTCCGTCAAGCAGGTGAGCCCGGAACAAACGGTAAATATATCTGTCAGTGACGGTGTTATTTCAGCAGTGATCAATGAAGCAAAGGAGCGTTTTTCATGAATCAGAAGAATAAGACCTTTGAGGAAAATATGCAGCGCTTGGAACAGATCGTCCGTGCAATGGAACGGGGAGATGTTGCGCTGGAGGAATCTCTGGAACTGTTCCGGGAGGGCACAAAGCTTGTGGAAAGCTGTGGCAAGCTTCTGGACGAGGCAGAGCTGCAGGTAAAGAAAATTTCTGCAGCAGCGGACGGTTCACCGGTGGAGGAGGGGTTCTCCGATGAGAACTGAATGGAAGGCACGCTCTGAAGAATATCGGGACTATATTGAAGCTTATTTTGATCAAAAGTGCTTCCGATATGACGATCAGCCCCAGCAGACCTTGTTTTCATCCATGCGATACAGCCTATTGGCTGGAGGAAAGCGGCTGCGCCCTATATTTGTTTTTGATTTTTGCTGTATGTGTGGAGGGGATTGGAGGGCAGCTGCGCCCTTTGCAGCTGCTGTTGAAATGATCCACACCTACAGCCTGGTGCATGATGACCTGCCCTGTATGGATGATGATGACTACCGTCGGGGCGCTCTTACCAATCACAAGGTTTACGGTGAAGCGATTGCGGTTCTTGCAGGAGATGCGCTGCTGACAGCAGCATTTTCTTTCCTTTCCAAAGCGCCGTTTTCGGCGCAGACAAGAATCGATGCGGTCGAGGTGCTGTCGTCTTGCGCAGGTGAGCTGGGCATGGTCGGCGGTCAGGTGTTGGATATGCAGAGTGAACAACGGCAGTGTACCCAGCAGGAAGTGCTGGATATCCAAAGCCGCAAGACCGGTGCGTTGATTCGCGCTGCCTGCATACTCGGCGTTCTTGCCGGCGGCGGCAATGAAAAGCAGCTACAGGCAGCGGCTGCCTTTGCAGACCATTTGGGTCTGGCATTCCAGATCCGTGATGATATGTTGGATGTGATCGGTGACGCTAAGGTTTTGGGTAAGGCGGTAGGCGTCGATGAAAGTAAGAATACATTTGTACAGCTCTACGGTTTGGAAAAATGTGATGAGCTTGTCCGCTATCATACAAATGAAGCGATTCTGTCACTATGTGCCTTTGCTGATTCCGAGTACATGATACAGTTGGCAAAATCCCTGACAGACAGAACCATCTAAATAAAAAGCATGCGCATACCATCCGGTACGCGCATGCTTTTTACAGTTTGGAATAAGTTTTCTCCAGAAAGCGCTGTGAGGAAATGACGGCGCGTTTGTGAGTGCCTTCACCGATCTTTCCTTTCTCGTCATATGCTGTCACCTGGAATGTAATGATGCTACCGTCAACTGCGGTGATCTCTGCCTCGGCTCTGACCTCCAGACCTACCGGTGTTGCTGATATGTGTGATATCGACAGTTCAATGCCTACAGAGGTCTTGTCCTCCGGGAGCGCGGCGCTGAGCGCTTCACAGGCAGCACCCTCCATGAGCGCTACCATGCAAGGTGTCGCGTAAACAAGAAGACTGCCCGAGCCTACCTCAAGTGCGGTATCCTCGCGCTCCACAAGCATAGAAGCTTCACCCTTTGTACCAACGATAATTTCCATTTTGATCCCTCCGTTTTGCCTTTAATATAGATGAAATCCCGGTTCATGTCAATATTTCTGTTGCCAAATTTCTTTTGACCCTTTATAATTAGTTTAGAATATGCTACAAATATAGTCAGACAGGGGATTGATATGCGTTATTTTCTTGATACCACAGAAACGATACAGGAAGGCGTGGGCTTTTCTCATTATGACGGATTGCATCTGATATGGCTTGCGATTTTTCTGGTGGTCACCGTAGCCAACTGCATTTGGTACAGAAAGCTCGGTAATAAAGGGAAGGACCGCTGGAAAAAGACCGTTGCAATATTGTTGATTGCCGATGAGATCTATAAGATGGTCATGCTATTCATCGGCGGCAGATACAATGCATCTTATCTGCCACTGCATCTTTGCAGCATCAATATCTTTATAATTGCCATTCATGCATGGAGACCGTCAAAGCTTTTGAATAACTTTTTGTATACTGTTTGCATTCCCGGTGCTTTAGCGGCGTTACTGTTTCCCTCATGGTCTTCGCTGCCGTTACAGAATTTTATGCATTTGCACAGCTTTACTGTGCACATACTGCTGGCACTGTATCCCATCGTTTTAGCTGCTGCCGGAGAGCTCGCACCGGATGTGAAGGCGATTCCCAAATGTTTACTGCTGCTTATTGGAATGGCAATACCGATCTACGGTATTAACTTGCTGCTGGATACGAATTTCATGTTCCTGATGGAGGCAGACAGCACAAACCCACTGTATATTTTCGAACAGCTGTGGGGCAATCATCTTTATGGCTACCCCATCATAATTGCGGGGATTTTAATTGTTATGTATGTTCCGTTGATGATCTTCAGAAAAATTAAAAATAAATAATTATCCCGGTGCTACGCACCGGGATAATTTTTACATATCGAAGATACCCATAATAATGATACCAGCAACGGTCACGGCAATCGCTGCATAATGCTTCCAGGAGAGTTTTTCCTTCAGGAAAATGCGGCTCCACAGGACAGAAGCAACACAGTAAGAGGAAATGATCGGCGCAGACATTGCCACATGCTCTTCGTCCGCGAGGGCGTAGATGTAGGCAAACTGACCGGCAGTTTCAAACAGCGCACCTACATACTTCGGTGCTTCCATCTTGGGAATCAGCTTTTGCTTCTTAATAAGGATTGTGTAGATGAAGCAGACAATGCCTGCGGCAAGGAAGGTCAGCTCATAGGCAACATTGGCGGAGTCCTCGTTGAGGTTTTCCAGTACAAGGGCATCTGCAAAGGTTCCTGCGGCGTCCAGGATACAGTAGGCAACGGGTAGTGCCAAAGCAAGCCATGATTTTGCGTACTTATAATTGGAGGCCTCCTGACGGGCGGCGCGGAGTTCCTTATCTTCAGTAGCTTCCACAACGCCTAAACCAATGACGCCAATGCAAGCGAGCGCAACGGCAACATATTGCAGGGGGTGATCCATTTCGGCTGTTCCGGCAATGAGGCATAGGATCGCGACCAAAGCACCGGAAGCATTGCAGATCGGGGAGGAGATGGACAGCTCGATATACCGCAGACCGATATAGCCCATTGCCATGGAGAGTATGTACAGCATCGATACAGGCAGATATGTTAGAATAACATTCCAGCTGATCGCAACCCCGCCGATGAAAATTTCATAAGCTGCATGAAGACCCATAACGAGACCCACAGCCATCACCATTTTCAGATGGCTGTACTTGTCCTTAGCGTCCCGGCAACCGATCTTGGAAAAGAAATCCGAACCGGACCAGCACAAAAGCGCAATGATCGCAAACCAAAACCAACTCATTTTTTTACCTCTTTCTTTATAATGTAATGATACCTGCGTCCACAAGCTTCTGAAGGCTCATCAGAATTCCAAGCTTTGCGTGGGGCCATGTGAGACCGCCCTGGAAATAAACGGCGTAGGGGGGACGGATAGGACCGTCAGCGGACAGCTCGATCGACGAACCCTGAACAAATGCGCCGGCAGCCATAATGACCTTATCGTTATAACCGGGCATTTCCCATGGCATCGGTGTCGCAAAGGAATCCACCGGAGCTGCAGCTTGAATGCCTCGGCAGAAGGCGATCATAGCCTCTTCACTTTGCAGCTCCACCGCCTGAATAATGTCGTGACGGCTTTCTGTAGCGTTAGGAACGCAATGGTAACCAAGCGGTTCGTATAGGTTGGCTGCAAAAACAGCGCCTTTTTCCGCAGCAGCGACTACCGTGGGCGCAAGGAAGAAGCCCTGGTACAGCGACGGCATAAGACCCAGATTTGCACCGACCTCCTGACCCAGACCGGGAGCAGATAAACGGAATGCACAACGGTTGACACATTCGCGTGTGCCGCAGATATATCCGCCGATGGGGGCGAGACCGCCGCCGGGGTTTTTGATCAGGGAGCCGACGACCATATCTGCACCGACATCTGAAGGCTCTATAGTCTCCACAAACTCACCGTAGCAGTTGTCTACCATGCAGATCACATCGGGCTTGATGCTCTTGACGAATGCGATCAGCTCGCCGATCTGGCGCACAGAGAAGGTGGGGCGGGTAGCGTAGCCCTTTGAGCGCTGTATTGTGATGAGCTTTGTTTTTTCGTTAATAGCGGTACGAATGCTGTCGTAATCAAAGCTGCCGTCTGCTAGAAGATCAACCTGGCGGTATTTTACGCCGTATTCAGCAAGGGAGCAGGGACTTTCCCGGATACCGATCACTTCCTGCAGTGTGTCATACGGAAGTCCTACAGGGGAGAGCAGTTCATCTCCGGGAAGAAGATTTGCGGAGAGCGCGACAGTCAAAGCGTGTGTCCCGCAGGTGATCTGCGGACGCACCAAGGCTGCCTCAGTATGGAAAACATCAGCGTATACACGCTCGAGATTGTCACGACCTACATCGTCATAACCGTAACCGGTTGTAGCGGCGAAGCAAGCGGCAGAAACACGGTTTTTCTGCATGGCAGCCAGGACCTTTGCTTGGTTGTGCTCTGCGACCTGGTCGATAACGGCGAAGCGCTCTTTTAGTTTTTCAATCGCCCGTTCTCCGTACTGATATACTGCCGGGCTGATTCCCATTTCGTTGTAAAGTGATATGATTTCATCCATGTTTGCTGTCCTCTTTTCTGACGGTATCAAAAATCTGATTAGCAAGATCCTTCAGGACCTCCGGTCTTGAAACGATCAGTCCGGCATCCTCTTCTCCCAAAATCAGCAGGGTATCTCCCGGGCGTATTCCGAAAAGTTCCCGAGCTTCCTTTGGAATTACGATCTGTCCCCGGTCTCCGACTTTTGCGGTACCGAAGACACGTTTTGTCTTTCCTTTTCCCAGGATATGCTTGCCGCCTGCCACAAGATCCCTTCTTTCCAACTTTTCATACTTTTCACACACA
This sequence comes from Faecousia sp., assembly GCA_045533015.1. Taxonomy (GTDB): domain Bacteria; phylum Bacillota; class Clostridia; order Oscillospirales; family Oscillospiraceae; genus Faecousia. The sequence continues at coordinate 1,662 of JAZSHB010000109.1, read as the reverse complement.
AGAGAGTATAAACAATCCCATTCCGGTTGTCAATACCGGAATGGGAATAATGTTATAACGGTTCAGGTTCAAGGGCATCATGGAGCATATCGGTGATCGCACCACGGAAGATGGCATATGCCTGGGTATGGAGCGTCTCCAATGCGCCGGCAGAATAATTGATAGGAACATTTCCGGTCATGTAAAGGTCTTGATCCAGGATAAATTTGACTTCCTTGTCAGCAACGCCGTTGCGCTTGACCAAACCTGGACCGGCATGTATCTTAGCACGGCAACCACCTCGGATCGCAAACTCTGCATCTACGCTGGAGCGTGTTGCAGACGGTTCTGAAATTTCTTCATCGCTCAAAATGCCAAGGTAAGGGGGTTGTATCAATGCACGGAAGGGGATATCCTCCAGAGAAAGGCTGCTCCTTGAAATAAAATTCAGATAACGCAGACCGACCCGTTCGAAGTATGCCGGTTTATAAACCTGGATGAAGGCAGCCAAAGGCTTGTCGAGTCGTTTTGCAAAATCTTCCCAGCAGGTATAGCGTCTGCAGGACAGGGAAATAAAGCGTCCGGTGAGATTGATACGCCAGATTCCATCTGCGGATACGAACTGGTGGTTGGCGGTAGACGGCTGGTTTTCCAGCTGCATATTTCCGGGCGTTCCTGTGATTCTGGGAGCCGCAGCCTCCGATATTTTGGAATACTGCGGATAGTCACCGCGTATAGCTTCCTGAAAAGCTACCGGTGCATCTGCACCAATGCGCAGAATCTCCGGAAACCGGAGCTGGCAGATCACCTCAGCCAATTGATTGTTTTTATATAAGCATCTTTGATTATCAGAAAACATTTGATTACCTCATTTCCAGGGTAATTATAGCATTGTTCGAATAAAAAGGCAACTTTACATTTGTGTAAATTCTGATATAATTTATGAAAAGACTTCCTGGGAGGGTCTCTATGCAGCTGCTGTATCTTTTGGAAAAGATTCGTGTACCGGTCTTGAATGAATTCATGCTCCTTGTCACACGCTTTGGGGAGGAGACAGTCTTCCTGGCAGCAGCACTTATCATATTCTGGTGCGTCGAAAAGCGTCTGGGTTATTATGTGCTTTCTGTTGGATTTATTGGCACGCTTACAAATCAGTTTATGAAGCTTGCATTTCGCATTCCCCGACCGTGGGTGCTTGATCCTGATTTTACGATTCTGGAACAGGCGAGAGAGGCTGCAACGGGTTACAGTTTTCCAAGCGGGCATACACAGTCAGCAGTAGGAACATTTGGCGCAATTGCCTATACAGCCAAAAAGCAGTGGCTGCGCACGGCTGCTATCGTGATTGCTGTACTTGTGCCGTTTTCAAGAATGTACATCGGCGTGCATACACCGTGGGATGTAATAACGGCTGCATCGATTGCGGTGGTTTTGATACTTTTCTTAAAGCCGATCGTCTATGGTGGGAAAAAATCTATGGGTATCCTGCTTGGGGTCATGACGGTCCTTGGCGCGGCTTATTTGTTTTATGTGGAATTTTACCCGTTCCCGGTAGATATCGATGCGGATAACCTTGCCTCCGGCGTAGAAAACGCATACACACTGTTCGGTGCGATGCTTGGCATGATAGTTGTGTATATTGTTGATGAAAAATGGCTAAATTTTTCTACAAAGGCGGTTTGG
>JAZSHB010000040.1:0-4345 GCA_045533015.1 Faecousia sp. | reverse complement strand
AGGTAATTTTTACATCACCACACCCATCTATTATCCGTCGGCGAAGCTGCACATCGGACACACCTACTGCACAGTAGCCACCGATGCCATGGCACGCTACAAGCGGCTGCAGGGCTACAATGTCAAGTTCCTCACCGGCACGGACGAGCATGGTCAAAAGATCGAGGACAAGGCAAAGGAAGCAGGCATCAGCCCCCAGCAGTTCGTGGATAACATCGTTACCGGTGAGGGCGGTGTGCTGGACCTGTGGAAGCTGATGAATATTTCTTACGACCGGTTTATCCGAACCACGGATGACTACCATGTTGCCGCCATCCAGAAGATCTTCAAGCGGATGTACGAAAACGGCGATATCTACAAGGGCAAGTATACCGGCAAGTACTGCAAGCCCTGCGAAAGCTTCTGGACGGAGAGCCAGCTGGTGGACGGCAAGTGCCCTGACTGCGGCAGAGAGGTGCAGGACGCGGAGGAAGAAGCCTATTTCTTCCGCCTTTCCAAGTATGCTGACCGTATCCAGGATCTGCTGGAAAACACGGATTTCCTGGAGCCCCGCAGCCGTGTCCATGAGATGGTCAATAATTTCATCAAGCCCGGTCTGGAGGACCTGTGTGTTTCCCGTACCAGCTTTACCTGGGGTGTGCCGGTAGATTTCGACCCGGGTCATGTGGTGTATGTGTGGATCGATGCCCTGTTTAACTATATGACTGCCCTGGGCTTTGAAAATGACAAATATAACGACCTGGCAGACTTCTGGCCTGCGGATGTGCATTTTGTGGGCAAGGAGATCGTCCGCTTCCACTCCATCATCTGGCCGGCAATGCTTATGAGCCTGGACCTGCCTCTGCCAAAGAAGGTGTTCGGTCATGGCTGGCTGCTGCTCGATGGCGGCAAGATGTCCAAGTCCAAAGGCAATGTGGTAGACCCCTACATCCTGGCGGAGCGTTTTGGTGTAGATGCCCTGCGGTTCTTCCTGCTGCGCTCCTTCCCCTTCGGCTCTGACGGCAATTTCAGCAATGAGCTGCTGATCTCCACCATCAATACCGACCTTGCCAACGACCTGGGCAACCTGGTCAGCCGTACCGTTGCTATGGCGCAGAAGTACTTTGGCGAAAAGCTGCCGGCAGAGCAGCAGGCAAACGAGGAAATGGACGGGTCGCTGGTCGCCATGGTGTCCGGTCTGCGGGAGAAGTACGAGGCACAGATGGAAGACTATGCCTTCCAGAATGCGCTGGCAGAAGTATTTAAGGTCATATCCCGTGCCAACAAGTATATTGACGAGAATGCCCCCTGGGTCTTGGCAAAGTCTGAGGAAAACAAGCCACGGCTGGCAAGGGTCTTGTATAACCTTCTGGAGACCGTGCGTGTCTGTGCGGGTCTGCTTGAGCCCTTTATGCCGGCGACCAGTGAGGAGATCGCCCGCCGTCTGGGCGGCGCGCCGATGGATTGGGACAGCCTTTGCGTGTTTGGTGTGCTGCCGGCGGATATTGCCACCGTCAGCGGCGGCGCGCTGTTCCCCAGAATTGATATGGAAAAGGAGCTGGCTGCATTGGAAGAACTGTCTAAGCCCAAATCTGATATTGAGATCGAGCCTTACGCTGAGGAGAAGGTGGATTTTGATACCTTCTGCAAGAGCGATTTCCGGGCGGTCAAGGTAAAAGCCTGCGAGAATGTGAAAAAGAGCGACAAGCTCCTGTGCTTCACCCTTGACGACGGCACCGGTACAGACCGGCAGATCCTGTCCGGTATCGCCAAGTACTACAAGCCCGAGGAGCTGGTGGGCAAGACCCTGGTGGCGGTGACCAATCTGCCGCCCCGGAAGATGATGGGCAAGGAAAGTAACGGCATGCTCATCTCCGCGGTCCACACGGAAAAGGGCGAGGAGAAGCTGCAGCTTTTGATGGTAGACGATTCGATTCCCGCCGGCGCAAAGCTGTGCTGAGGGATGCCCCTGTGCAAGGAGGTAGGGTTATGAAAAAGAGTATTTCTGTTCTGCTGATTCTGGCGATGGTGCTGGGACTGTGTGCCTGCGGCGGTGCCGGTGAATCCACCGGTGACACTGCCACTGTGGAGGGTCTGCAGGTGGGTTATGCCCGGGAGAAGATCATGCCCGAGGAATCTGTGCCCATGGCAGGTTACACCGATACCCTGAGCCGTATGTCCAATGGCTTCCGGGATTACCTGTATGTCACCTGTGTGGCTTTTTCGGAAGGCGGGGAAACGGTGCTGATGATCACCCAGGATCTGTTCAAAAGCTTCGACAGCTGGGTGGAAGCGGCACGGGATGCCATCACTGCCGAGACCGAGATCCCGGCAGAGCGCATCATGATCTGTTCGACCCATAACCACGGCGGTCCGGATCTTGCCAGCAATCACGACTCCATTGTCGAGTACAAAAAAGTGTACACCAAAGCGATGGCGGATGCAGCGGCAGCGGCGGTGGCGGATATGGCACCGGCAACGGTTTACAGTGCAGCCACCCAAACAGAGGGTCTGAATTTCCCCCGGCATTACAAGCTCTCTGACGGCAGCTACGGCGGTGATGTATTTGGTGATTTCACCAACAACACCATTGAGGGCTACGCAAACGAATGTGACACCCAGATGCAGCTGGTGAAGCTGGACCGGGAGGGAGAGAAGCAGGATATCCTGCTGATGAACTGGCAAGCCTATGCCTGCTTCTATGCTACCAGCGATAGCACATCCCTGTCTGCGGACTTCGTTGCGCCGGTGCGCGATGCCATTGAAAAAGAGACAGGCATGCTGTTCGCCTACTTCAGCGGTGCTGCGGGAGATATCAAGCCCAGCAGCCGGATCAGCAGCGATAACACTGTCTACACAGTGGAGGACTATGGCACGAAGCTTGCCCAGTATGCCATGGACGCGCTGCCGTCTATGACCCAGCTGGAAGCGGGCGGCGTTAAGGCGGCGCAGGAGGAATTTACATACGCTGTCAACCATGCCGACGAGGACAAGCTGCAGCAGGCAAAGGAGGTCTGCCAGGTGTGGGACAGTCAGGGCGAGAAGCAGGCTGCGGAACTTGCTGTTACATATGGCTTTGGCTCTGTATATCACGCAAGGGAAATCGTCAGGCGGATCGACCGCCCCCAGACGGACACCATGGAGCTTAATGTGATCAGCGTGGGCGCACTGGCGTTTGTGACTGCACCGTATCAGATGTTCTCGGAAAGCGGAGAATACATCAAAGAAAATTCTCCCTTTGCTATGACCTTTATCTGCAGCTGTGCCAATGGCGCGGAGGGCAACTTTGCCACCGAGGCTGCCTACGATTACCACAGCTTTGAGGCTGATACCAATTACTTTGCCCGGGGCTGTGCAGAGGATACGGCAGATAAGTTCCTGGAAATGCTTAATTCTCTGAAGTGAATACCAGCATAAAAAGCGGACAGGAGACTGTCCGCTTTTTTGTATTTTATGGGTTGAAATTTTTGGTTATTTGTGATAAGATACAATCGTATCTATATGGGCGAATTGTGCCCATTTTTGGACATACATAAAAACAGGAGGAAGAAGATAAGTTGAACATGGCAGAGATCATGGAGAACAGAAGCGCGTTCTCCTTTGAGGTGTTCCCTCCCAAGACGGACGCGGGCATGGAAAAGCTCTGCGGCAAGGGCGGAGTGCTGGAACAGCTCTACACGCTGAATCCTGACTACATCTCCTGCACCTACGGTGCCGGCGGCACCAATGTGGGCAAGAATCTGGAGGTCCTGGACAAGATCGTCGCGGACGGCAAGTGTACCGGTGTGACCCACTTCACCTGCATCGGCAATACCAAAGAAGGCATCAAGCAGCAGCTGCAGACCTACCTGGATCACGGTATCGACCATATGCTGGCGCTGCGGGGCGACCTGCCCTTTGGCTGGACCGGCACCGGCGGCGATCTGCACTATGCCACTGAGCTTGTGAAGTTTGTCCGTCAGGAGTTTGGCGACAAGTTCTGCATCGCGGTGGCAGGCTCTCCCGAAGGACATATCCAGTGCCGCAGCCTGGACGCGGACATCGCGTTCCTCAAGCAGAAGCAGGACAACGGTGCTGACTACATCATGGCCCAGCTGCGTTGCGATATGGACCAGTTCCGTTACTGGCTGGGTGCGATCCGCGCTGCCGGTATCTGGCTGCCTGTGGATGTGGGCATCATGCCCATCCTGGACCAGGCGGCGACGATCAACATGGCGCTCAGCCGTAATGCCTGCGTCATGCCCAGAGCACTCAGTGAGCTGATCTCCAAGCACTGGATCTTCCCCAACCCCTTCGACAAGGAGCCCTTCGACGCTGCTGCCGAGCAGAAGAAGGCTGACTTCAAGAAGGCGGGTATCGAATACAC